>DASRES010000050.1 GCA_035651955.1 Acidimicrobiia bacterium | reverse complement strand
GTCGGCGTGATGGCGGTGCCACACGATCGCCGCCGGCTCGTACGTGAGACGGCGACCACCGCGGAGCAGCCCGATGTACAGGTCGAGATCCTCACCACCCGCAGACGCCGTTCCTGCACCGAGGCTGGTGTCGAACGGCCCGATCTCGCGCGCGACCGACGTCAGCAGCGCGGTGTTCGCGCCGGAGCCGAACCGGCCCGCCGCGTACGGGTAGAGCGGGTCACCGTCACCGGACCTCGCGTCGTACACGACGCGACGGAACCCCTTGGCGAAGCCGCCGAACTCCTCGAGCCACCGTTGCGCGGACGTCTCGAGCTCGTACGGCAGGATCAGCCCGGTCACGCAGTCCGCCGACGTCTCCACGAAGGCGAGGACCACGTGGGCGAGCCAGTGCCGGTCGACGATGACGTCGTCGTCCGTGAACACGACGACGTCGCCGCGCGCCTCGTCGGCTCCACGGTTGCGCGCCGCGGAGAGACCGCGGATCGGCTCCTCGGCGTACCTCACCCTGGAGTCGCCGGCGAACGCGTCGCGGAGCGCGTGCGCGACGGTCGAGCCGCGCGGTCGGTTCTCGACGACGACGACCTCGAACATGTCGTAGGACGACGCGAGGATGCTGCGCACGCAGGGGACGAGGTGCGCCGCGTCGTTGCACGTCGTGACGACGACCGACACGTATGGCTTCGCCGCGCGCGCGAGCCGTACCTCATGGGTGCACGACGCTCCCGCGGTCGGCGGGATCGCGTGCGACGACGATCCGTTCGTCTGACGCCGCTGCAACGCGTCGTCGCGGAGGTGAGCGTGGATGTCGTCGCCGAGCTCGTCGACGACGGCCGCTGCGAGCTCGGACGCGGTCACGACGTCGCGGCCCGAGACACCGATCGAGACGATCCCCAGCGGGCGGCGGTGGAGTCGCACGAGCAGTCGCAGCTCGGCGTACGGCGCGCGCTCGCCGTACGGGCCGTGCGCGCCGTGTGGCACCGCGATGTCGGCGAACCCACGCGCCAGCTCGACCTGGCGCAGGAGGACGGGCGACGCGAGCGAGCGGGCGCCGGGGTCCACACGCGTCGCGGTGCCGGGCAGGGTCACGACCCGCGCGTCCGTCGCTCCGGATGCCGCTTCCGACCTCATCGACGGGCCGTCCCGGCGAGGAGCCGGCTGCGGGTACGGCGTGCCCACCGGTACCCGCGCGTGCGCAGCCGGTCGTGGCGTGGTGCGAGCCCGCGCACGCCCGCGAGGACGCGTTCGAGATCGGACGTCGACGTCCCGGCCTCGATCGTCACACGCGCGATCGCGAACGGGTCGTCGCCTCTGTGGGAGAGCGCGTTCTTGACGGCCGCGCCCGACCGGTAGCCGGCCGCGACGACCGCGGTCAGGACGCGACGGTCGTGCGCGCCGTGCGGGTAGGCGAACGTCGTGCACGGGCGGCCGGTCATCGCCTCGATGCAGCCGCGCGACGCGACGAGCTCGTGGACGATGTCGGCACGATCGAGCTCGTCGAGCCGTCGGTGCGTCATGCCGTGCGCGCCGACCTCGACACGTGCGACGCGCGCGAGGTCCGCGAGGTGGTCGGCCGTGAGCATCCCGGTCGTCCCGAGCGACGACACGGTCGCGTAGACGGTCGCCGCGATGCCGCGGTCCGCCAGCAGCCCGACCGCAGCGAGCGTGTCGTCGTAGCCGTCGTCGAACGTGACTGCGACGGGGCGGTCGGGCAGCGGCCGCTCACCCCGAAGACCGTCGGCGAGCTCCGGGATCGTCAGCGGTACGCGCCCCGACGCCGCGATCCTCGCGACGTGGTCGTCGAACGCCGCACGCGAGACGGTCCACCGTTCCAGCCCCGGGCGGGCGACGTCGGAGACGGCGTGGTACAGCAGGACGGGGATCCCGTCGTCGCTCACGGCAGTGACGACCTCCTCTTCGCTCGTACGAACGCGACGCGACCGCGGATGTAGCCGGCCGCCGTCGCGCCGAGCCCGGCGACGATCGCGCCGGCGCGGAGCAACCCGGCGCAGTCGCCGCGCATCGCGTCGCCGATGCCGCGGGCGATCCCGCGCGGGAGCGTCCGCGTCGTGTACGTCCGCTCGCTCGCGAGCGCGGCGTCCGCGCCGACGCTCGCCGCGACGAGCGCCTTCGAGCGGCCCTCCGAGACGCAGCGCGTGACGAAGTAGCGCCACGTGGTGCGGGACCGGTCGACGGAGTGGCCGACGCGAGCGGCCGGCACGTACAGGACCACACCGTCCGGCAGCGCCTGGTGCAGCCGGATCGAGAACTCGGTCTCCTCGCAGCCCATGAGGTTCGACGCGCCGCGCCCGACGCCGTCGGTGAAGGATCCGGCCCGCTCGAACGCGCGCCGGCGGAACGACATGCTCGCCCCGATCGGGTTGCGCACCGCGCCGACCGACGACGGCAGGCCCGGCCAGCTGCACCCAACCACCCACAGGAACTCGTCGGGGAACCAGCGCGGCTTGGGCGCGACCCACGCGGGCTCGACCGCACCGCCCGCGCCGACGACCCGGTCGTCGGCGTACGTCGCGAGCAGCCGCTCCAACCACGCGGGATCGGCGCGCGCGTCGTCATCCAGGAAGGCGACGACGTCGCCGCGCGCGTGCACGAGCGCGGTGTTGCGCGCGCCGGCGAGGCCGCGTGGACACGCGTTCGGCACGACGTCGACGTCCGGGAACGCACGACGCGCCCGCTCCAGCAGCGCGAGGTTGTGGTCCACGACGAGGACGATCTGCTCCGGCACCCGCGACTGCTGGCGGACCGAGGCGAGCGCGCGGCACAGCAGGTCCCAGCGGTCACCGTCGTAGGTGCACACGACGACGGTGACGGTACCGACGTCCTGTGCGGTCGGTGCGCGCTGCGCGTCGTCCTGCGCGCTGCTCGTCGCCGTCATCCGGCGACCTCCGCGGGGCAGCAGCAGACCCACGCGGGCACGTGCTCGGGACACCCGCCGTCGGGGGACGCGCCGTCGCGGGACGCGCCGGCCGCCGCCGCCAGGTCCGTCGACCGGCCGTCGGTCGACGCGACCGCGCTCGGGATGCGACGTGCCCCCGCACGCCGGCCGAGCCGCTCCCGGCCGATGACGACCACCGCACGCGCGCCGTCGCGCAGCGCGTTGAGCCGGCTCACCCCGTGGATCCGCTCGCCCTCGAAGCTCGGCACCTCGACGACGCGCAACCCCGCGGCCGCGACGCGCACGTTCATCAACGTCTCGATCTCGAAGCCGTCACCGAGACGCATGCGCGCGGCGCCGTCGGCCCGCACGACTGCGTCGGCCGTGAGCAAGGCGACGTGGCGCGCCCAGAACGCGTTGTAGCCGTAGCAGAGATCGGTGTAGCGGGTCCGGTAGAGGGAGTTCACCGTCGCTCGCAGCAGGCGGTTGCCGCGGCGGCGGAACCCCGTGATGTCGCTGCTCCCACCCCCGACCATGAACCGCGAGCCCTTGGCGAAGTCGGCACCGTCGGCGAGCGCGCGCACGAAGCGCGGGATCTCGGCGGGGTCGGTGGAGCCGTCGGCGTCCAGCGTGACGACGACGTCGCCGCGACACGCGGTGAACCCTTCCCGCAGCGCGTTGCCCTTGCCCCGGCCGGTCTGGTGCAGCACGCGCACGTCCGGTCGCAGACGGCGCGCGACGTCGACCGTGCCGTCCGTCGAACCCCCGTCGACGAGGATCACCTCGTAGACGTCGGCCGGCAGACGGTCGAACACGTGCGGAAGGTTCGCCGCTTCGTCGAGCGTCGGGATCACGACGCTGACGCGGATCGCATCGGGCCCCGCGGAACCGGCTCCCGGGAGGTCGACGACCACGTCGCGGTCGCTCACCAGCATGCTTCCTCCCTTGCCCAAAAGGAAGCCCCTAACCGCTGGAACCAACCGGTTGAACCACTGGCACCAGGCGACGGAGTGGCGCGTTCGAATGTTGTCCCGCCGCGTCGTCACTGGCACGTGCGCGCCGGGGGGACGCGACGAACCGGCAACGAAAGTATGTCCGGCGACCGGCGCGCTACAACGCGCGCCCCATCAATTTCTCGCGGACGGACGCGGGCGTCGCGCGCGAGATGTCACGCGTGTGTGACGACGATGAACGAAGCGCAAAATCTTCGTTCGCGCGCGTGACGTCGCGCGTCCGCGACGGTTACAACACGCGGGGTTTTCCACCGCACTACGAGCGGGGAGGATGGGCCGGTGACGCGATCGCGCGCGCTCGTCTTCGGCGCGCTGGTCGCGTTCTCGGTCGTCGCCGCGGGGTGCCTCGCCCGCACCCCGTACCCGACCGACGCGACGACGACGTCGGAGAGGATCAACTTCGCGACGGCGGATCAGAACGCGGTACCGGTCGTCACCTTCGGCCCGTCGCCGTCGTGCAGCGGGTCGAGCGTGAACGCGACGCTCGTCTCGCCGATCACGGTCGGGAGCAACACCGAGTACCAGTGGAGCGCCGCGCTCACCGGTCTGACCGCGAACACCTCGTACTGCTACCACCTCACCCAGGGCTCGACCGACCTCCAGAACGGCGCGCCGGGCACGTTCACGACCGCGGTCACGCCGGGGGCGACCACGCCGTTCTCCTTCGCGGTCATCGGTGACTTCGGCGGGGGGACGCCCGACGAGACGAACGTGCTGTCGCGCGTCCGCGCGAGCAACGCGAGCTTCGTCGTGAGCGTCGGCGACAACGCGTACCCGGACGGGACGCAGTCCGACTACGGGGACATCGGAGACGGGAACGTCTTCAACCTCGACGACTGGCCCCTCGGCGGACAGACCAAGTCGTGGTTCCTCGCGCAGGGCAACCACGGCTTCGACATCAGCCAGCCGTACCTGCAGAACTTCCCGGAGACGAGCGCGGTCACGAGCTCGGGAGGCCGGATGCAGCAGGACCAGTACTGCTGCATCCCGGCCATGCAGCAGACGAACACGTTCGCCAGCGCCTGGTACGCGTTCAACTGGGGCAACGCCCGGTTCTACGTCCTCGAGGTCGCGTGGTCGGACAACTATCCCGCCTTCGAGGCGGACTTCGAGGGACACTGGAACGGACCCGTCCCGGGCTGCGCGGCGTGCGGCGCCGAGCTGCAATGGCTCAAGAGCGACCTCGCCGCGCACGCGAGCACGCCGCTGAAGTTCGCGTTCTTCCACTATCCGCTGCACTCGGACGGTGGGGACGGGTCCGACACCTACCTCGACGGACCGAACGGCCTCGAGGGTCTGCTCGCGAGCAACGGTGTGAACATCGTGTTCAACGGACACACCCACGACTACGAGCGGAACACGCCGCAGATCGCGGGGACGTCGATGGTGAGCTACATCGACGGGACGGGGGGCGCGGACTTCATCAGCAAGGTCCAGGGGTGCAGCAGCTTCGACGCCTACGCGATCGGCGCGTCCGGTACGTCGTGCAACGCCCCTGCGCCCTCGAGCGACAGCCAGGTCTACGGGTTCCTGCTCGTCTCGGTGAACGGGAACACGGTGACCGTCACGCCCACGAACGAGAACGGCGGCACGTTCGACGTGCAGACGTATCACTTCTGAACCGGCGCGCCGCGAAAGCCGTCGGGCGGTTTTCCTCATTCCGGGCCGTCGGCGCCCGATGAGAGACCCACAGGTCGAAGGAGGGGTCTCCCATGCGCCGATACGCGCTCGTGCTCGTCGTGGTCGCCGCCGCTGCGCTCGGCGCCTGCGACCTCCAGCCGCACCAGGCGGCCGTGAACCCGCCCCACCGCGTGGCGAGCGTGTCGCTCGTCCCGGAGGGCGTCACGCCGCCGGCGTGCCCGACCGACGGGACGCAGTTCGAGTACGGCACGTGCCAGCTCCCGCCCGACGTCGCGCAGCAGGACGACGTCGCGCGGGTCGGTGCGCCATCGGAGATCGCGGACGTCGGCTGCGGTCGCGCGGTCGTCCCGTTCGGCTACACGGTCGACAACGACCCGGGCTCGCTCGTCTGCAACCCGACACCCTGACGGACCCGCTCGCGCGTGTTGTGAAGCGGGACGGCCACTGGGTTGCCGCCGCACTTCCCAGTTCGCCGGTGGGCTACCAGCCGGGTGCGAGCTTGGGCCACGGCCGCGCCGCCTCGAGCACCGCGCCGGCCGCGAGCGGCAGCTCGTCGCAGTGCCGGCGCGCGACGACCTGCACGCCGACGGGCATGCCGTCCACGAGCCCGGCCGGGATGCTCGCCGCGGGCTGACCCGTCATGTTGAACGGCGCGGTGAACGCGGCGGACGCGACGAACAGGTCCGCCTCGCGTCCCGCGACCTCGGTGACGAACACACCCTCCGCGGGCAGCGCGGTCGTCGCGGTCGTCGGGGTGACGAGCAGGTCGACGTCGCGGAAGACGGCGCCGACCGCGGTGAGCAGCTCGTGGCGGCGACGCATCGCCTTCAGCAGGCCGTCGGGTCGCAACCGGTCGACCATCTGCAGGCCCGAGCGCACGATGGGCGTGAGCTCGTCCCAGTGCTCGCGCGCGGCGTCGAGGTGCCACGCGGCCATCGACACCGACGACTCGATGCTCCACGAGCGGCCGGGCGGCGGCAGGTCGACGTCGATGTCGACGAGCTCGATCCCGGCCCGCTCGGCGAGCACCGCCGCGGCTTCGCGCGTCACCCGCTCGACCTCGGGGTCGACGACGCCGTAACCGAGCGTGCTGCTCCAACCGGCGCGCAACCCACGAAGGCGCGCGACGGCCTCGCCGGACAGGAGCGCGTCCTCGTACGACAGCGCGGGCGGCGGCAGCGACGTCGGGTCGGTCGCGGTCGGGCCCGCGGCCGTGTCGATGTAGCGCGCGGCATCGCGCACCGACCGGACGATCGGGCCGTGCACGGAGGTGAGCGACGTGTCGAACGGGTCGGGGCCCGCACCGATGCGCCCGAACGTGCACTTCCATCCGAACAGGCCGCTGTAGCTCGACGGGATGCGGATCGAGCCACCTCCGTCGCTGCCGGTGCACGCGGGCAGCAGGCCGCCGGCGACGGCCGCCGCGGAGCCGCCCGACGAGCCGCCGGGCGTCCGCTTCGGATCCCACGGATTGCGCGTGATCCCGTGGAGCGGCGTGTTCGTGAAGCTGACGGAGCCGAACTCGGGCGACGTGGTCAGCCCGACGATCACCGCACCCGCGGCGCGCAGGCGCGCGACCTCGTGGGCGTCGGCGCTCGCGACCGCGTCACGATGCAACAGTGACGCGTGCGTGTCCGGGAACCCGTCGACCTGCGAGAGCTCCTTGACGCCGATCGGGATGCCGGCCCACGGCCCGGGGTCCTCACCGGCCGCGACGCGTCGATCGACGTCGTCGGCCTGCCGGCGCGCACCGTCCTCGTCGAGGTGGCAGATCGCGTTCAGCTCCCCGTTGCGGCGCTCGATCCGCGCGAGATGGACGTCGACGACGTCACGCGCGCGCAGCGTCCCGGCGCGCACGTCGTCCGCGATCGTCCATGCGTCCCGCTCCCACAACTCGGTCATGTCTCCGCTCCCTGGCGCCTCGCTTCTCGCGCTCGGGGGGACAGTACGGTCGCTCAGCCGGTGACGCACGCGGTGATGCCGTAGGCACGGGCCGCCTCCGTCGCCTGCTGGGCGAGGTCGGCACCCCGTGCGTTCGCCGCGGCCGCCGCGGCGGCGTCGCCGTGCTCGGAGGCCTGCCGGGCGTCGTCGACCTCGTCGAGCGACCGGTCGACGAGATCGAGCCAGTGGTCGAGCGCGGGCTCGTCGGCGCGCGGCGGCGGGATGGCGCGAACCCGCTTCACGGCGTCGCGCTCGATCGACAGCACGCGCCCGATCGAGGTGGCCAGCGCGGTCGTGTCGGTCGCGTCGCCGCGGACCGCGTTGACGGCACGGTCGGCATCCCGGCACACGGCCGACGCGCGCGTCACGTACTCGGGCTTCGAGATGCTGTGCGACGAACCGCCACACGACGACACCGCCGCGACGAGCGCGGCCGCGACGACACCACACGCGGCCCGTCGGCCACTCACACCTTCTCGCTGCACTTCGTCAAGCCGAGCCGGTCGAGGAGCGGCCGGAGCTGCGAACCCAGCTGGTCGAGCTGCGTGTAGAGCGTGTTCGTCGACTGCGCGTCCGAACGGTTGATCGCGACGACGAGCTGCAGGATCACCTGGTGTTCCTGCGTCTCGAGGTCGAGGAGCCGGCGCACGTCCTGCCGGAGCGCGGCGGGCGGCTGGATCGCCGCGATCTGCTGCTGGAGCTGCTCGTCGATCGCGACCGACTGCTGGAGCGCGTCGGTCAGCGCCTTCGGCGTCGCGGTGGACGGGACGAGCGTGCGGCGTTGCGCGAGCGACTCGAGGCAGAGCCGGTTGACCTGCGCGACGTACTGCGAGCGAGTGGGCGCGTCGGCCTTGGTGCCACCACCGCCGCACGACACGGTCACGAGCGCGACCGTCGCAGCGACCAGGAGCGTTGCGAGTCGGGTTCCCACGCCTGCCTCCGGCGATCGTTCGCCGCACGTTCCGGGGCAAGGTAGTCGCGCCCGTGGCGCCGGATCGGGCTCTCGCGCAGGTTGGGCACCAGTACCCTCGGCAGCATGCTTCCCGACTACGCGACGCACGAGCAGGCGGTCGGACTCGACTGGTACGCCGGCGACCCCAACCTGCGGTTCCTCCTCGACCGTCACCTCCCGGACCCCGCCGACCGGACTTTCGCCGAGGAGCACGTGGGCCGGTTCGGCGCGCTCGTCGGCGGCGACGTCGCGCGCCGCGCCGAGATCACCGACAAGCACGGTCCCGAGCTGCGCCGCTACGACCACTGGGGGCTCGAGGTCGACCAGGTCGTCCACCACCCGACGTGGACCGCGAACAAGGCCGACCTCGTGCGGGCCGGGTTCGTCGGGCTCCCGTGGCACGCGTCACGCCCCGTGCCCGCCGTCGTGACCGCTGCGATCGCGTACCTCGTGTCACAGGCGGAGACCGCGATCTACTGCGGCCTCGGCATGACCGCGGGCGCGGCCGACATCGTCGAGCGGTACGCGCCCGACGGCGTGCGCGACGACCTGCTGCGTCGCCTCACCAGCCTCGACCCCGAGGACGCCTGGGAAGGGGGAATGTTCCTCACCGAACGTCAGGGCGGCAGCGACGTCGGCGCGAACACGACACGTGCCGTCCCGGACGGCGACGAGTGGCGCATCTTCGGCGACAAGCACTTCTGCTCGAACGTCGACGCCGAGGTGTTCATCGTCCTCGCACGTCCGGAGGGCGCGCCCGACGGCGCCGCGGGCCTCGGGACGTTCATCGTCCCGCGGGTGCTTCCGGACGGTTCGCCCAACGGGTTCCGGATCAAGCGGCTGAAGCCGAAGCTCGGCACCGTCGGCGTCCCGACCGCGGAGGTCACCCTCGACGGCGCGCGCGCATGGATGGCGGGCGACCCGCGCGGCAGCGCCCGTCAGGGCGACAGCGCCGGCGGCGTTGCCGCACCCGCCAAGGCCGACGGAGGAGGCCGCAGCGCGGGCATCAACAAGATGATGGAGATGGTGAACGGCAGCCGGTTCGGCGTCGCGCTCATGGGGCTCGGCATCCACCGGCGTTCGTTCCTGGAGGCCGCGATCTACGCCGCGCACCGCGAGCAGTGGGGTCAGCGCATCGACCGCTACCCGCTCGTGCGCGAGACACTCGTCGACGTGCTCGTCGAGCTCGAGGCCGGGCTCGCCATGACGTTCGAGTGCGCGGTCGCGACACGTGCCGCCGCCTCGGAGGACGAGGGACGGCTCCTGCGCCGGATCCTCGTGCCGCTCGCGAAGATGCGCGCCACGCGCGAAGCAATCGGCGCGGCCAGTCAGTCGCTCGAGATCTTCGGTGGCAACGGCTACATGGAGGACTGGCCGATGGCACGCCAGCTGCGCGACGCGCAGTGCCACACCATCTGGGAGGGCGCCGAGAACATCCTCTGCCTCGACGTGCGCCGCGCGATGCGCAACGAAGGGGCACACGAGGCGCTCCTCGCGAGGGTCGAGCGCGCGCTCGACGAGGCGAACGGGAACCGCGCGCTCGCGCTGACAGCGGACGCGGTCGCGACGACGTTGAAGGACGCCCGTGAGGCGATCGCGCATCTCGAGACGTCGCCCACCGACCTGCAGCTGCTGCACGCCCGCCGGTTCTCGTACCTCCTCGCGGATCTCGCCGAAGGCGCGCTCCTGCTCGACGAGGCGTCGTGGTCGCTGCGACGTGACGGCGACGCGCGCAAGGCCGTCGTCGCGCAGCGCTTCGCGCGTCGCCGGCTCGCGCCGCCGCGTGTCCGCGGCATCCTCGACGACGACCGCACCGCGCTCGACCTGTTCGACGCGATCGTGCGCTACGGGCGCGTCGAGCCGTCCGACGTCGCGGCCTGACGAGGTCGTCGTGGCCGAGCGCGTCGCGAGCGCGTTGTGGCACACCCGTCCGGAGATCGTGCTCGCCCTCGACGAGCGGCTCGGCTTGCCGGTCGACAGCTACGTCAACGGCGCGCAGACGTGGCTCGTGGAGGAGTCGGGCCACACGGCCGGCGACCCGGCGCCGACGTTCGAGTGGCGCTTGCACCCCGTCGCCGGGTACCGCGCACCGGCCGGCATCTCGCACTACGACGTGTGGGAGCAGGTCGTCGCGCAGCTGTCCGCGGGCGCGCCGGCCGACGCGTTGCAGCTCGGTGACGAGCAGCGCGCGCTCGGCTCGCTGTGGGACGGGCTGGAGTGCTTCGTCGCGTTCGGCGACGACCTCGAGCCCGTCAACCTCGCGCGTGTCGTCAGCGACGCGCTCGGCATCCCGCCCGACGCCGTCGGCATGGTCGACCACGACCGGATCGGTGACGCGTGGGAGCGGTCGCGTGGTGACGTGTCGGTCGTCGCGTTGCTCGAGGAGCAGCTGCGGTCCTGAGCTTCCGCCTTTGTGCGTCGTTCGTCGTCGCAGCGCAACGTTCAACGACGCACGAACGTCAGGAGTCGCCGCGCCAAGGTGGCGTACGCGGCGCGTCGAACACGCAGGGGCGCTCCTCGCCGTTGATCGCGGCGAACGCCAGGTCGACCCAACGCTCGCCTCCTGCGAGCGGCCACGGCAGCGTGTCGCGCGAGAAGAAGCCGACCTGGCGCGTCTCGAGCGGGTGGCCGCGCAGCTCGCCGCCGAGCATCCGGCAGTGGAACACCATCGAGTACATCGGCACGCGCGCGAAGCCGAGGCGCAGCCCATCGAACACCGCGATGAGGCGGACGGGCTCGACCTCGATGCCGGTCTCCTCGTGCACCTCCTTGATCGCGATCTCGGAGGGCGAGTAGCCGACGTCGGCCCAGCCGACCGGGTAGAGCCAGATGCCGGAGTCGGCCCGCTGCGTGAGCAGGATCTCGCCGTCGTCGTTGCCGACGACCGCGGCGACCGCGACCTTCGGTGTGACGTACCCCGCGACGCCCTGACCGACGGTGCTGATCCACTCGTCGAACAGCGCGTCCGCCTCGGCCTCCTCGATGGCCGCCGCGCGGATGTCGGCGGCGACCTTCAGCACCTCCTCGAACCGCTCGCGCTCGTAGAGGTTCTCGGTGAAGCCGAGTCCCGTGCGCGCGATGCCGGACAGCGCCTCGCACCACCGCAGCAGGTCCGCCGCCGAGACGGGGTGCGCTTCCGGATCGCTCATGTCGTCGACTCCCTCGGGCCGGGCCGTCCCGCGCCGCCGCGCACGGCCCGGCGTCGTCCGCACGGCCGGCAGCCTACGTGCGCTTCAGACGAGACCGAGCTCTGCTCGGATCGCCGCGCCGACCTCGGCGAGTCGTGTCGCGTCGGTCGGCTTCGTGCCGTCGCGGTTGCGCACGTAGAACACGTCCACGACGCGGTCGGCCATGGTCTCGACCTTGGCCAGGCGGACGTCGAGATCCGCCCGGTCGAGCGCGCCGGCGAGCTGCGCGAGGAGGCCGACGCGGTCGGGTGCGTGCACCTCCACGATCACCGACGCGGCCGTGCTCTCGACGTCGATCTCGACGTAGACGCGTCCGTCGTCGCCTGGCCGCGCCCGCGCGTACCGGCGCACGTGCTCGGTCAGGGCGTCGCGCCGATCGGCGCCGTCCTCGAGCGCGCGTGCGACCCGCGCCGCCACGGTGGCACGGCGTGACGCGTCGTCGAGCCGCCCGAAGCGGTCGACGACGGTGAAGACGTCGAGCGCGCGACCGTCGCGGTGCGTGAACGCGAGCGCGTCCCGCACGTCGAGCCCGTCGAGCGCGAGCGCGGTGGCCGCCGTCGCGAGCAGGCCCGGCCTGTCGCGCGCGACGACCGTGCACCGCACATGACCGTCGGCGGCGTCGCCCCACTCGACGACCGTTCCGTCGCGGTCGAGCAGCGACGCGTGGTAGACGAGGTCGTCGAGCGCGAAGGCGTTCGCGTACGGCTCGGGGAACCCGTCGATCAGCCTCGTCGCCTCCTGCACACCGATGCGTGACGCGAGCGCGTCGCGCGCGTCGTCGCGGTGCTCGGTCGCCGAGGTCGCGGAACCCACGAGCGCGGCCTGAGCCTTGACGTACAGCTCGCGCACGAGCGCGGCCTTCGACGCGCTCCACGCCGCGGGCCCGGTCGCGCGCGAGTCGCCCACGGTGAGCAGGTACAGCAGCGCCAGGCGCTCGGGCGTGCCCGCGAGACGCGCGACGCGCTCGATCGTCGTGTCGTCCGACAGGTCACGCCGAGTCGCGGTCTCGGCCAGGGCGAGGTGGTTCGCGACGAGCCATGCGAGCGTGTCGGTCGACGGGCCGTCGAGCCCGAGGCGCGCACCCACCTCGCGCGCGACGCTCGCACCGACCACCGAGTGGTCACCGTCCCGGCCCTTCGCGACGTCGTGCAGGAGCGCGCCGAGCAACAGCACCTCGGGATCGCACTCGGCCGCGACGTGGCCGTCGTAGCCGTCGTCGTCGAGCATCGCGGCGCACTGCGCGACCGCCTCGAGCAGGTGCCGGTCGACCGTGTACCGGTGGTAGGCGTTGCGCTGCGGCAGGGACCGCACGTGCTCCCACTCGGGGAAGAGGCGGGCGACGAGCCCGACCTGGTCGAGCGCCTCGAGCACCGGGATCGCGTCCCGCCCGGCACGAAGGAGCGCGATCAGCGAACGCCGCTCGTCGCCCGTCCAGCGCGGCGCCGGCGCCGACCGCAGCCGTTCGAGCGTCGCCCGATCGATCGGTGCGTGCCGCTCGGCCGCGGCCGCGGCGACCCGCAGGACGAGCGCGGGGTCGACGGTTGCATCGCTCTCGACGACGACGCGGCCGTCGCGCACGACGACTCCGGGTGCGACACGGCGGTCACGGCGGGCCAGGCGGCCGATCGGCCCGCGTTCGGTCGCCTGCAGCCGTTCCCACGCGTCCGCGGCGATCCAGGCGACCTCGCGGGCGCGTCCCGCGAGCGCGCGCACCAGCTCGTCGGCGTCGCGGAACCCGGTCGCGTCGGCGACAGCGTCTTGGTCCTGCAACGCGAGCACGTCGTGGGCTCGACCCGTGCACCGGTGCAGCGCGACGCGCGCGTCCAAGAGGAGCGCCCGGGCCCGTGCGATGACGTCGGGGTCGCCGGGCCGCAGGTACCCGCGGTCGACGAGCGTCGCCAGCCCGCCCGGCTCGCCGCGCGCCCAGCCCGCCCAGTCGAGGGACTGCAGATCGCGCAGACCTCCGGCGCCGTCCTTCAGGTTCGGCTCGAGCATCTCCGCGACGGGCCCCGGACGCGCGACGCGCGCCGCGGCCGCGGCCGCCAGCTGCGAGACGACGCGCGTCCGCCTGCGGCGGGCGAGCTCTCGCACACGCGCGAGGAGGTCATGGCCGACGCGCGCGTCACCCGCGACGACCCGCAAGTCGAGCATCGCGGTCATCCCGTCGAGGTCCTCGTCCGCGAACGCCACGGCCTCGGAGGGCGTCCGAGCCGCGTGGCCGAGCACGAACCCCGCGTCCCACAGCGGGTACCAGAGCGCGTCGGCGAGCGCGCCGGCGCGCGCGCCGTCGTCGACGAGCAGCACGTCGACGTCGGACTGCGGGCACAGCTCCCTGCGACCGTACGACCCGAGCGCGCACACGACGACGCCGTCGTTCGCGCCCGCGTCGTGCAGCGCGTGCGTGAGCGCCGCGTCCACCAAGGACGCGAGCGCGCGTCCGAAGGACTCGCCGCGCAACGTGCCGTCGGCGACGAGCGCGTCGCGGGCCGCCCGCAGCGAGCGCGCGTCAGATGGCGTCGGGACCGACCTCACCCGTGCGGATGCGGTGGACCTCCTCGACGGGGACGACCCAGACCTTGCCGTCACCGATCTTGCCCGTGCGCGCGACCTCGACGAGGCGTGACGTCACACGCTCGACGTCCGCGTCGTCGACGACGACGTCGACGCGCACCTTCGGGACGAAGTCGATCGTGTACTCCGCGCCCCGGTACACCTCGGTGTGGCCGCGCTGGCGGCCGAATCCCTGTACCTCACCGATCGTGAGCCCGTGCACGCCGAGATCCTTCAGCGCTTCCTTCACGTCGTCGAGCTTGAACGGCTTGATGATCCCGGTGATCAGCTTCACGATGCCCCCTGGTCGCGCTCGCGGAGCTCGCCGCTCCTGCGAGCTCGCTCCGCACCCTTTGGGCTGCTCCGCTCGCCGCGCCCCGAGAGTGCCCGGTCCACCTGCATCACACCCGGTCCAGGGCGTATCCGACCTCGGAGTGCAGGCTGAGGTCGAGCCCGACCTCCTCGTCCTCGCCGGAGACGCGCAGTCCGCCGGGGAGCACCCGCTGCAACACGAGACAGATCACCAGCGTGACGACGAACGAGTACACGAGCGTCACGCCCACGGCGAGTGCCTGCTCGCCGAGCAGACCCCAGCCACCGCCGAGGAACACCCCGTTGCGACCGGCCGCGTTGACCGCCTTGTCGGCGAAGAAGCCGAGCAGCAACGAGCCGACGACCCCGCCGACGAGATGCACGCCGATGACGTCGAGCGAGTCGTCGTAGCCGAAGCGGAACTTCAGCGAGACCGCGAACGAGCACACCGCGCCGGCGATGAACCCGATCCACAGTGGCGACATCCCTCCGACGAAGCCCGCGCACGGTGTGATCGCGACGAGTCCCGCGACCGCGCCCGACGCGGCACCGAGGGTCGTCGCGTGCCCGCTCTGCAGACGCTCGAAGACGAGCCAGCCGAGCATCGCGGCCGCCGCGGCGAGGTGCGTGTTGACGAACGCCTGGACCGCGACGTGGTTGCCCGCGAGCGCGGAGCCTGCGTTGAACCCGAACCACCCGAACCAGAGGATCCCCGTGCCGATGAGCGTCAACGGCAACGAGTGCGGGGGCATCGGCGTGTGCGGCCACCCGCGACGCCGGCCGATCACGAGGACGACCGCGAGCGCCGCGACGCCCGCGTTGATGTGGACGACCGTTCCGCCGGCGAAGTCGAGCGCGCCGCGACGGAACAGCCAACCGGCGGGCGCGAACACCCAGTGCGCGACCGGCGCGTACACGAGGATCAGCCATGCACCGAGGAACCAGACCCACGCCGAGAACCGCATCCGGTCCGCGATCGCGCCGGTGATCAACGCGGGCGTGATCACGGCGAACATCATCTGGTACGCCATGAACAGCAGCGGCGGGATCGTAAGCAGCAACCCGGGTGGCGCGTGCTTCGCGGCGTCGGTCACGCCCGCGAAGTCGAGGTTGCCGATCCACCGGTTCGTGCCCGAGAACGCGAGCGAGTAGACGAGCACGGCCCACAGCACGCTCACGAGCCCGAGCGAGAAGAAGTTCTGCATCAGCATCGCGAGCACGTTCTTCGACCGCACCATCCCGCCGTAGAACAGCGCGAGGCCCGGCGTCATGAACATGACGAGTGCGCCGCCGACGAGCACCCAGGCGGTGTCCCCCGCGTTCACCACCCCCAGCACGCGTCACCTCCCGTTCATGTGGCCTGCGGGAGCATGAACGTCGCGCGTTTCGTGCCGATGGCTGCTCGGTTACGGGCGTGTTACGGCGGGTCCCTTAGCCGGCGCGGCGCTCGTGTGCCTCGCCGAACGGACCGGGGAGCGCACCACGGGTCGGGCGCCACAGCGCACCCGGCGCGAGCAGCGCCTCGAACTCCGTCGGTGGCAACGCAGGCGCGAAGAGGAAGCCCTGCGCGCTGTCGCATCCGAGCGCGACGAGCTCCGCGAGCTGCTCCTCCGTCTCGACGCCCTCCGCGACGACGTTCAACGTCAGCGTGTGACCGAGGTTGACGACCGCGGCGACGATCGCGGAGTCCTCGGCGTCGGTGCCCAGACCGTCGACGAACGACTGGTCGACCTTCACGGTGTCGACGGGCAGGCGCTTCAGGTAGCCGAGTGACGAGTAGCCGGTGCCGAAGTCGTCGATGCCGAGCCGCACGCCGAGCGCGCGCAACGCCTTGATCGCACCGAGTGACGCCTCGACGTCCTCCATGAGCACGCTCTCGGTGATCTCGAGCGAGATGCACTCCGGCGCGACGCCGGACGCGTCGAGCGCGGCCGCGACCTCGCCGACGAGCTCCGCGCGCGCGAGCTGACGGGCCGAGAGGTTCACCGAGACGGTGAACGGTCCCCCGCCGCGCACGCGGTGCCAGTGCGCGGTCTGCCGGCACGCCTCCTCGAGCACCCACCGTCCGAGGGGCACGACGAGACCGGTCTCCTCGGCCAGCGTGATGAACTCCGCCGGCGACACCAGCCCTCGATCCGGGTGTTGCCAGCGCACCAGGGCCTCGGCCCCGACGCACGTGCCGTCCCGCAGCGACATCACGGGCTGGTAGAAGACGCGGAACTCGTTGCGCTCGACGGCACGGTGCAGCGCGTTCTCGGTCTCGACGCGCCGGAGCGCCGTCGCGCGCATCGCCTCGTCGAACAGCTCCCACCGGCCCTTGCCGCGTTCCTTGGCGCGGTACATCGCGGCGTCGGCGTCGCGGAGCAACGCCTCGGGCCGGTCGTCCTCACCGGTCGAGAGCGCGATGCCGATGCTCGTGCTCAGGAACTGCGACTCACCCTGGCGCGAGAACGGCTGCTGGATCGCGGCGATGAGCCGCTCCGCGACGTCGACGGCCTGCTCGCGCGCGAGACCGGGCGTGAGGTCCTCGCACAGCACGACGAACTCGTCGCCGCCGAACCGGGCGATCGTGTCGCCCGGACGCACGACGCTGCGGAGCCGGCGCGCGAGCGACGTGAGGAGCTCGTCGCCGGCGTCGTGCCCGAAGCTGTCGTTCACGTACTTGAAGCGGTCGAGGTCGAGGAACAGGACACCGACCGTCGTGTCGCGCCGGCGCGAGCGCGCGAGCGCGACGTCGAGGAACTCCAGGAACAGGACGCGGTTCGGCAGCCCGGTGAGCGGGTCGTGATGGGCCTGGTGCGCGAGCTGCGACTCGAACTCCTTGCGCTCGATCGCGATCGCGGTCAGGTGCACCATCTGATCGACGAGCTGACGGTCCTCCGGAAGCGGCGTGCGCACGTCGTCGAAGTACACGGTGAGCGCACCGAGGACGGACGCACTCGATGCCGTCGGATCTCTCTCGCTCGGCGCCGGGATACCCGGCGCGGCCTTCCGGGGCGCTCGCCGCTCCGACGCCGAACGCACGGGGGTCGACCAGACGCCGCGGAAGCCGAGCCCGCGCGCGATCCGGCCGTACCGCTCGCCCCAACGCTCGTCGGCGACCAGGTCCTCGACGATCACGACGTCGCCCATCGAGACGAGGCCGGACGCGACGTCGTCACCGACGTCGATGCGCTCGACGTCCGCGGCGAATCCGTCCGGCATGCTGGGTGCGGCGATGCAGTGCAGGCGGCGGCTTCCCTCCTCGAGCAGGACGATCGAGCATCGTGCGCCGCCCAGCCCGGCCTCGACGGCGCGCGCGACGGCTTCCAGCGTCTGCGCGAGCGGACGCCCCTCCGCGACCAGCTCCAGGATCTTCGCCTGCTCCGCGAGCCGAGCCTCGGCCTTCTTGCGCTCGGTCACGTCGCGGCCGATCGACTGGTACTCGACGACGCGGCCGGCTTCGTCGACGATGGCGCGCGTCGTCCACGCCTGCCAGCGCGTCGCGCCGTCAGGCATCGTGACCTGGCGTTCGAGCGCGAGCGTGCCGCCGTCGGCGCTGATCCTGCTCACGTGCTCGCTCGCGCGCTCGGCGCCCTCCTCGCCGAGGACGTCGGCCAGCCGCCCTCCGAGGAGCTCCTCGGGCGTGCTGCCCATGTAGCGCGCGTAGGCGTCGTTCACGAACGTGAAGCGCCCGTGGCGGTCGACACGCGCGATGAACTCGGTCTGGTCCTCGACGATCGCGCGATAGCGCTCCTCGCTCGCGGCGATGCGCTCCTGCGCCTCGCGCTGCTCGGTGACGTCGCGCGTCGTGACGACGACGCCGCCGACGGCAGGATCCTCGCTGAGGTCGAGGACCACGGACTCGACGTGCCGCCACTCCCCGTCCGCCCGTCTCACCCGATAGCGCATCGGAGCGCGGTCGCTCGTCGGGTTCGCGACGCGGTGCACGAACGCCTCGGTCACGCGCTCGACGTCGTCGGGATGGATGACGGACGCCCTGTCCTCCAGGTGGACCCCGGTGTTCCCGAAGAACTCCACGGCCGACGGGCTCGAGTAGACGAGCTCACCGTCGGATCCGATCACCGTGATCATCTCGGACAGGTTCTGGACGAGCGCGCGGAACCGCTCCTCGCTCCGGCGCAGCGCGATCTCGGAGCTGCGCTGCTCGGTGATGTCCCGTGCCGTGACGATGAGCGCCTCGACCGCGGGGTCGTCCATCAGGTTGTGCCCGACCGACTGCACGGTTCGGTAGGAGCCGTCGGCGTGCCGGACGCGGAACTCCGACGGCGTGCGCGGCCCCGCCTCGACGAGCGACTCGGCGAGCTCGAGCGCGACGCGCTCGACGTCGTCGGGGTGCACGAACGACAGCGGGTCGAGACCGATCGCTTCGTCGGGCGCGTACCCGAAGACGGACTCGGCCGCCGGGCTCGCGTACCGGATCAGGCCGTCGCGGCCGACGATGAGGATCAGGTCCGACGCGTGCTGGACGACGCCGCGGAACATCGCCTCGTTCGCGAGCAGCGCGCGCTCCGTCTGCTTGCGGTCGGTGATGTCGGCGCACAGCAGCAGCATCCCCGTGATGGCGCCGTTGGGTCCGACCATCGGCGCGACGGACAGGCTGATGTCGACCGGGCGTCCGTCGGGCCGAACCGTGCGCGACTCGATCCCGTTGAACACGCGACCCTCGGCGACGTGCGCGCACAACTGCTCGAAGCGCTCCACCTCGTCGTCGTTGATCATCGGCAGGTAGCGCCCGAGCGCGTCCGCGGCCGGGATCCCGAACAACGTCTCGCACGCGCGATTCCACAGGATGACGTTGCAGTCGCGATCGATCGCGTAGATCGCGAGCGGCGCGTTCTCGAGGATGGCCGTCATCGTCGAGTTCGAACGCCGCAACGCGTCGTGCGACTCGTGCAGCGCGTGCTCGGCGGCGACCTGCGCGGTCACGTCGCGCGCGTTGAGGACGATGCCGCCCACCGCCAGGTCTTCCGTCAGGTTCGTGACGACGGTCTCGAGCCAGCGGTACTCGCCGTCGGCGCGTCGGCCCCGGAACCGCATCGCCTCCTCCGCGCCGGGCGTCGCGCGGACACGTGCGAGGACGGCGTCGACGCGAGCGCGGTCGTCCTCGTGCGTGATGTCGAGTGCCTGACCGGGTGTGTGCCTGTCGAGCGCGGCGCCCAGGAACCGGCGGACCGACGGCGTGACGTAGGTGATGTTCCCGTCCTCGTCCCACACGAGCACGAAGTCGGTCGAGTTCTGCAGCAGCGCCTGCAGCCGCTCCTCACCGCGCTGCAAGGCCTCCTGCGCGCGACGGGCGTCGGTGACGTCACGGGAGTTCGCGACGATGCCGTTCACGCGCGGGTCGTCGAGAAGGTTCGTCACGTGCGACTGGATGTGGCGGTACCGCCCGTCGGAGCCGAGGAAGCGGTACTCGTGCGTGATCGTGGCGCCCGGCCGGGCCCGCAGCTCGCGCTGCATCGCCGCGACCGACTCCCGGTCCTCCGGGTGCACGAGGTCGAGCCCGTCCTCGACGAAGGGGAGCTCGGGCGGGTAGCCGAGCAGCGGCTCGATCGACGGGCTCACGTACCGGCACCGGCCGTGGGCGTCACTGACGCTGATGATGTCGTTCGAATGCTGGACGAGCGACTGGAACCACTCGGCCGACGCGGTCAGCCGCGCCTCGGCGTCCTTGAGGTCGCGGATGTCACGCCCGAGCGTCGCGATGTGCTCGATCGCGCCGTCGGGCGCGCGGCGAGCGACGCACACGACGGACAGCGGGATGGTGTCCCCGTCCGCGGTCGGCATCGTGACGTCGTCACGCCAGATCCCCTCGCGTGCGAGCGTGGGGCCGACGTCTTCGGCGAAGCGCTCGCGCATCGCAGGCGGGTAGATCGCGCGGACGTCGAGGGTCGCGACGTCGGCGTCGTCGGCGACGCCGTACGCCCGGCGCGCGGCGCGGTTCACGTAGAGGACGCGGCCGTCGCCGGTCTCGAGGATCACGTGATCCGTCGTCTCGTCGAGCGCGGCGCGCAGCTGGTCGCCGAGCTGCACGAGCGCGACGCGGTCGGTCGTCTCCTCGCTGACCGCGAGGATCCCGCGCGCGTCACCCGGCACGGGGACGATCCAGGTGTGCAACCACGCGACCGTGTCGTCGTCACGCACGACGCGGTGCGCGACGCTCGCCGACGCGCGCTCGCGGACCACGCCGTCGACGGCCCGGTGGAGCCGGTCACGGTCCCGCGCGAAGCAGGCCGACTCGAACGGGAGGCGGCCGAGGACCTCGGCGGCGGGCGCGGCGGCGAGCGAGAGCCACTCGTCGTCGCACGAGACGACGAGCCCGTCCGCCGAGAGCACCGCCGTCGCGGGTCGGTGCTCGGCCGCGAGCGCGGCGCCCGGCGCCTCGTCCGCCGCGCGCGGCGCTGCGGACGCGACGGGGCCGCGCGCGGGCTTCGCCCCGCCCGTGGAGCCCGTGGTGTCCGTCCGTTCGCGCTCGCTCCGCATCTGCGCCCTCGCGCCCGGCCGGCGTGTCGGCCGTCACGAGTGCTATCGGGCGATCGGGGCCACCGATCAGGGAAACCGGCCCGGATTCGGGACTTCAGCGGCGCCGGCGGCCGCGGCCCCGGGCCGCGCGGCGGGCCCGGATGACCGTCGCCTTCCCGATCCCCCACGCCAGCTGCATGGGCCCCAGCTCGGGATCGCCGAGGTCCCCGAGGCCCCGCGGCGCGAGCCCGTAGCGGTCGCCGGGCAGCGCCCGCTCGTCGAACTCGTCGCGCACGACCGGGGGCACGCCCGCGTCGGCGAGCACGCGGCTCGGCTCCTCGTAGACCGACCGGACGATCTGCAGCGGCGTCGCCCGCTGGACCTCGACGTCCTGGGCGAAGAGCTCGACGAGCGCGGCGGTGACGCGTCGGGCCGCCCGCTCACCGGCGTCGCCGGCCGCGTCGACGGCTCGGGCGCGCGTGTCGGGATCCGCGCCCCATGCGGTCACCAGCTCCGTCACGCGCCGAACGGACCAGCCCGGGACCTCGCGGGCGACGCCGTCCACGATGGCGCGCGCGGCTTCCTCGAGCATCGCCATGCCCCGCGCCTCGGCGCCGGCGGGATCCGCCTCGACGTCGGGCGCGCCCGCGCCGACACCCGGCGGCAGCTCGCGCGGGTCGGTCACGGGCACCGCTCCCAGACCGGGAACACGACGTACTCGACACCGTCACGGCGCGTCGTGCGCCGGGCGGCCCGCAGCCGAGGCAGGTTCGCGTCGACGACGTCGAAGCCTGCCATCCGCTTCCACTCCGCCACCGGGAGCAGCAGCGGTCCGTCCGCGTCGCCGGGTCGCAACAGCGCGTCGACCTGCAGCGCGGGGTGCGCGGGATCGCTCGGGTCCACGCAGTGGCAGAAGTAGACGATCCGCTCGAACACCGCCGTGGCGAGGATCTTCACCGGCTGCGGGTCACGCGCGCATCAACCGGCGACGATGTCGCCTTCCATGCGGTTCACCTGGCAGCCGACCCCTTCGAGGTACGCGACCGCGGCGTCGAGCTGGTCCTGCTCGCCGGTGAGCTGCAGGATCACCCAGCCCGAGTGCGCCTCGACGTTGGCGCGCCGGATGTTCGGGACGACGTCGTAGGACTTCACGATCTCGTAGATCATCGGCCGCTCGACGAGCGACTCGGGGAACGACACGAACAGTCGCTCGCTCGCCATCGTCACGCCCCTCCGTCGACGTCCAGGCCGACACGCGCGAGGGCATCGGCCGGGTCGAGGAGCAGGCCCGTGTAGAAGGGCCCGAAGTCGGCGTAGCGCGCGGAGACCGGGTCGAAGCGCATCTCGTACACGATCTCCTTCAGCGCGACGGGATCGTCGGCCAGCAGCGTCACACCCCACTCCCAGTCGTCGAGCCCGACGGAACCGGTGATGAGCTGCAACACGCGACCGGCGTACGCGCGGCCGACGCGCGCGTGCCCGCCCATGAGCCGCTTCCGCTCGTCGAACGGCAGCTCGTACCAGTTGACGTCGCCGTCGCGCCGCTTCGACATCGGGTAGAAGCAGATCAGGTTCTTGCGCGGCAAGCGCGGGTGCAGCCGGTTCTCCGCGTAGTGCGCCATCCGCTCGCGCCAGGTCGCGAGGCGCGCGTCGAGCTCGTCACCGGCGAGACCCTCGTCATGCGCGAGCCGCGCCCGTTCCTCCTGCTCGCTCGAGGAGTACTCGGACAGCTCCGTGAGCGAGACGTACGAGTACGCGGGCACGAGCGGCGCGCGCAGCAGCTCCTGCTGGAACGCCTGCAGCCGTGCGAGGTCAGGCCCGAGGGCCATCACCCCCACGTCGGCCTTGTGACCGAGCACCGCGAACACGAGCGCCTGGTGATCGTCGGCCTCGAGCGACGCGACCGCGTCGAGCACCCGCTTCGCGGCCTGCGGCTCGGCCTCGGCGCGCGCCCGGTCGACCCGGTAGAGCAGGTGGAGGACCCCCCAGCCGACGGACGGGTAGACCGGCTGCATGACCGTCGAGGGTAGCCCTCGGCGTGTCCGACCGGCCCTGTCAGGCCGAGATGCGCGACGCCCCGCCGTCGTGGCGGGGACGGCGGGCGCTCGCCCCGCCGAACAGCGCGCTGAGATCGACGGTGTCGTCCGCCGGCGGCGGCTGCACGTCGACCGGAGCGCCGAAGTCGTACAGCTCGACCGTCATCGTGAACGCGCGGCCCGACACGCCGAGGGCGCTCGTGTCCGCGTGCACCGTCATGCGGCGCGCGCGTCCCTGCGCGTCGACCCACACGTCGATCGGGATCGTCGTCGACCCGAGCATGCCGAGCGCGCGGCGCGCGTCGTTGCGGTCCTGCGACGGCGTGCTCGCGATCGCCCTTTGCAGGTCGACGTTCGCGGCGTAGTGCGTGGTGTCGACACCGCGCACGACGTCGTGCCCGACCTCGCGCACGTCCGCGACGCCGCGCAGCGCCTGCAGCACCTGCGACGGATCGCTCGACCCGAGCGCGCTCGTGTCGTCGAGGCCGAGACGGTGGAGCGCGTCGTCGCCGATGTCGACCTTCACCCACCGCTTGCCGCCGAGCGCACGGTCGAATCCGCTCCCCGGGATGCCCGACACGTCGAGATACAGCGCGCTCCCGACGACGCGCTCGCTCGTCGTCGCGACCACGCCCGCCGACGCGCTCGACACGCTCATGTCGAGCGCCATCCGGACGGTGACGTAGTCGACGTTGCCGTCACCCGTGATCGTGACGGCGTCGCTGCCTGTCACGCTGAGCTCGAGCGACACCCTCGACGTCTTCGCGGCGGCGGTGCGGTCCGCGCTCGCGGCGACGAGCTCGAGCGGCGTCGGCAACGTCGAGCGCTGCTGCGACGAGCGGCTGGGCTGCGACCCGGTCCCGCACGCCGCAGCGACGACGGAGGCGACCGCCACGACGACGACGGCAGCACGGACGCGGACGAACGACGGCACCGTCGACGGGATCGACCACACACGCACGGGACTTGATCGGCCGCCCGGTGCACCGGTCCAGCCCTCACGCCTTCATGCGTCGTCAAACGTCGCCATACGACGACGAACGACGCATGAACGTGCGTGGAGACGCGAGAGCGGGGCGCCCCGGAGGGCGCCCCGCTCGGACGTTCGCAGCCGCGAGTGGTGCGACTAGAAGTCGCCCATGCCGTCCATGCCGCCGCCGGGCATCGCCGGCGCCGCGGACTTCTCCTCGGGCTTGTCGGCGACGACCGCCTCGGTCGTGAGGAACAGCGCCGCGATCGAGGCCGCGTTCTGCAGCGCCGAGCGCGTCACCTTCGCAGCGTCGATGACGCCGGCCTTGACGAGGTCCTCGTAGTCGCCCGTCGCGGCGTTGAGGCCGTTGGCACCCTTCAGGCTGCGCACCTTCTCGACGATGACGCCGCCCTCCATGCCCGCGTTCACCGCGATCTGCTTGAGCGGCTCCTCGAGCGCACGGGCGACCATGCGCGCACCCGTCGCCTCGTCACCGTCGAGCGTCGTGGCGAGCTCGTTCACCTTGGCCTGAGAGCGGAGCAGCGCGACGCCACCACCGGGCACCACACCCTCCTCGACCGCGGCCTTGGTCGTCTGCACCGCGTCCTCGATGCGGTGCTTCTTCTCCTTGAGCTCGACCTCGGTCGCGGCACCGACCTTGATGATCGCGACGCCACCCGACAGCTTCGCGAGCCGCTCCTGCAGCTTCTCGCGGTCGTAGTCGGAGTCGGTGTTCTCGATCTCGGTGCGGATCTGGTTGATGCGGCCCTGGACGTCGGCACGCGAGCCGGCACCCTCGACGATCGTCGTCTCGTCCTTCGTGATGACGACCTTGCGGGCCTTGCCGAGCAGGTCGAGCCCGACGTTCTCGAGCTTGAGGCCGACCTCCTCACTGATGACCTGGCCGCCCGTCAGGATGGCCATGTCCTGGAGCATCGCCTTGCGACGCTCGCCGAAGCCGGGCGCCTTCACCGCGCACGACTTGAACGTGCCGCGGATCTTGTTGACGACGAGCGTGGCGAGCGCCTCGCCCTCGACGTCCTCCGCGATCACCGCGAGCGGACGGCCTGACTGCATGACCTTCTCCAACACCGGGAGCAGGTCCTTGACCGCCGAGATCTTCGAGCTGACGAGCAGGACGTAGGCGTCGTCGAGGACGGCCTCCATGCGCTCCGGGTCGGTGACGAAGTACGGCGAGATGTAGCCCTTGTCGAAGCGCATCCCCTCGACGAGGTCGAGCTCCATGCCGAAGGTCTGGCTCTCCTCGACGGTGATCACGCCGTCCTTGCCGACCTTGCCGAGCGCCTCGGCGATCATCGAGCCGATCTCCTTGTCGTTCGCCGAGATGGCGGCGACGTTCGAGACCTGCTCGCCCGACTCCTTCACCTGCTGCGCCGACGACTTGATCGAGTCGACCGCGCGCTCGACCGCGAGCTCGATGCCGCGCTTCAGGCTCATCGGGTTCGCGCCGGCCGCGACGTTGCGCAGGCCCTCGCGCACCATCGCCCACGCGAGCACCGTCGCGGTCGTGGTGCCGTCACCGGCGACGTCGTCGGTCTTCTTCGCGACCTCCTTGACGAGCTCGGCACCGATCTTCTCGTACGGGTCCTCGAGCTCGATCTCCTTGGCGATGGAGACGCCGTCGTTCGTGATCGTCGGCGCGCCCCACTTCTTCTCGAGCACCACGTTCCGGCCCTTCGGCCCGAGCGTGACCCGGACGGCATCGGCGAGCTTGTTCATGCCCGCCTCGAGCGCCCGGCGCCCGTTCTCGCTGTACGCGATCTGCTTCGGCATTGCGTCATACCCCCTGGGGCAGCGTCGTTGCTGGTGCGTGCGGTTTGCTGATGCGTGCGGTTGCTGGTGCGTCCGCGTCGCCGCCGGTACGGCCGCTGGGCGCGTCGTCGACGGCGAGGTCTTGCTCTGGGGTGTTAGCACTCGTGGTCGAGGAGTGCTAATGCATGTTGGCACTCTCGGTGCGTGAGTGCAAGCGCGGGAACCGGGGTCCTCACGGCCTGCATCGGCGGTATCCTCCGAGACCCCATGGCCGAGATGCACGACGCCACCGAGGAGTACCTCGAGACCATCCTCGAGATCGAGGAGGAGGGCGTCGTCCCGATCCGGGCCCGGCTCGTCGAGCGGCTCGGCCTGTCCGCGCCGGCCGTCTCCGAGACCGTCAACCGCCTCGTCGACCAGGGCTACGCGGAGCTGCTCGGGGACCGCAGCCTGCGGCTCACACCGAAGGGCCGCGCGCTGGCGACGACCGTCGTTCGGCGCCACCGGCTCGCGGAGCGGCTCCTGACCGACGTGATCGGGCTCGAGTGGGAGAAGGTGCACCGCGAGGCCGACCGCTGGGAGCACGCGATCTCGGCCGACGTGGAGGAGAAGCTCGTCGCGCTGCTCGGCGACCCGGCGACGTGCCCGCACGGCAACCCCATCCCGGGCTCGAAGCAGCGCGTCGACGCCGGCGACGCGGTGGCGTTGAGCAAGGCCTCGCCGGGCGGCATGGTCGTGAGCCGCATCAGCGAGAAGATGGAGCTCGACGACGACGCGCTCCGCCTGCTCGCCTCGCTGCGTCTCGTGCCCGGCTCCCACGGCATCGTCGTGAGCCACTCGACGGACGGGACGGTCGTCAAGACCGACGCCGGCGAGCACACGGTCCCGTCACGCATCGCCGACCTCATGTACGTGCGCGCCGCCTGACGGCGGCGCGATGTCTCCTTGCGCCGCCCCGGAGTCGGAGCGGGGCAGGCTGGACCGTTGGCAAGCGGCGCCCTGCCAACAGCGACCCACGCTGCGCAACGCGTCTCGGTCGCGCAGGTCACGCCGCGTCACGCGTCTCAGCAACTCTTCTCACGCGCCGGCAGCTACTAGGACGTAATCCGTCGCGAAGCCGAGCACCAAGCCGAGGAACAGGCCCCACATCAGCCATTCCTTGTGGCCGAGACGGTGGGCGACCTGCACGAGCTGGACGACGACGTAGATGATCGAGCCGGCCGCGAGCGCGAGGAACGCGAGGAACAGCTCGTCGTTCACGAACGACTGCCCGACGAGCGTGCCGAGGAAGGTCGGGCCGCCGCCGATGAGGCCCATCACGGTGAGGAACCCCCACGACGCGCGCTCGCCTTCCGCGGCGAGCGGTCCGACGATGCCGAAACCCTCGGTCGCGTTGTGCAGGCCGAAGCCGATGATCAGCACGAGCGCGAGGCTGATCTCGCCCCGCGCGGCGGACTGACCGATCGCGAGCCCCTCCGAGAAGTTGTGCAACCCGATGCCGAGCGCGATGAACGTCGCGAGCTGGTACGCAGGCTCGTGGATCTTGCGGGGCGCGGGACGGTGCAGCTCCTCGACGGCCATCGCGCCCGGCCCGAACCGGGCCCGGCGCCGTCGCGCGAGCCAGCGGTCGTAGTACACGAGGCTGAGCAGCCCGATGCCGACGCCCGCCGCGAAGATCGCGGCGAGCATCGCGAACCGCCACCAGCTCCCGTCGCCGTCGCTCGCGTGCGTGAGCGCGGTCTCGACGGTCTCGTTGGCGTGCTCCAGCACGTCGAAGACGAGGAAGACGAGGATCCCGATCGCGACGGCGTTCAGGAAGGCCTGCGTGCGCGGCGCCGGCGAGCGCAGCCGGCCGATCGGCAGACCGAGGAAGATCGTCAGGCCGGCGATGGCGCCGAGGCCGAGGATCTCGGGCGTGGACACGCGGCTCCTCCGTGTCGCTGTTCACGTCGCCGGTCCCGCCACCACTCGCGGTGCGGACCGCCGATGCTTGGGGTGTACCCGCCAGCAGCGGTAAGGGAAGCCTAACTAACTGTCCGATCGACCGTCAAGGCGGGATCGGGCGCGGTCACGGGTACAGCCGGGTGTACCGGGCCGCGTCGCGCGCGATCGTCGCGGCCGCGTTGGCGACCGCGACGGCATCGTGGGCCGCGGCACCCCGCTGCAACGCCGCGACGGCGGCGTCGAGCTCCTGGCCCAGCGCGGGTTCGCGTTGCGTGACCCGGGCGCGGATCCCGTTCCACGCGGTGGCGCACGCGTCGGCCGCGGTGCTCGCCTGGCCGAGTCCCGCGGTCGCCTGGTTTGCCGACGCGACCATCGTCTGGAACCCGTCGGTGACCTGCGTGTCGATGGCGAACGTGGACGCGGTCGCCGGGTTCGACCCCGTGGAGCCGTTGCCGCACGCGCCGACGAGCGCCACCGCGAGCGCGGACGTGAGACCGGCAGCGAGGAGGCGGCGCACGATCGTCAGTCTGCCAGCGCGCGCGGGCGTACCCGAGTCGCGCGTTCCCGAGACGTCAGCCGCCGGCGACGGCGGGGACGATGCTGACGGTGTCGCCGTCCTTGACCGCGGTGTCGAGACCCTGCAGGAAGCGGATGTCCTCGTCGGCGACGAACACGTTGACGAAGCGGCGCAACGAGCCGTCGTCGTCGTGGAGTCGGTTCGCGAAGCCCGGGTGCAGCTTCTCGAGCCCGGCGAGCACCTCGGCGACGTTGCCGCCGTCGACCTCGACCTCGGACCTGCCGCCGGACAGCTCGCGCAGCTGCGTCGGGATGCGGACGGACACGGGCATGGATTCGCTTCCTCTCAGTCCTCGATGGTGTCCGGCGTGAACACGTCGTGGAACGCATCGAGCGTCGGCGCGATCGTCGCCGTCGGTGCCACGCGCGGCGCGACCGCCTCGATCGTCTTCAACCCGATGCCCGTGATGTACACCACGACGCGCTCGTCGGCGCGGACCACGCCATCCTGCGCGAGACGCCTGAGGCTCGCGATCGTCACGCCGCCCGCGGTCTCGGCGAAGATCCCCTCGGTCCGCGCGAGCAACCGGATGCCCTCGACGACCTCGTCGTCGGTGACGGCCGCGAGCCCGCCGCCGGTGCTGCGCACCGCGTCGAGCGCGAAGTAGCCGTCGGCCGGGTTCCCGATCGCGAGCGACTTCGCGATCGTGTCCGGCTTCACGGGACGGATCGTGTCGCTCGCCTCGATCCACGCGGTCGCGACCGGTGAGCATCCGAGCGCCTGCGCGCCCGAGACGCGCACGTTCGGCTCGGCGTCGAGCAGTCCGACCTCGTGCAGCTCGTGGAACCCCTTGTGGATCTTCGTGAGGAGCGAGCCGCTCGCGACCGGCACGACGACGTGGTCGGGCGTCTCCCAGCCGAGCTGCTCGGCCGTCTCGAACGCGAGCGTCTTCGAGCCCTCGGCGTAGAACGGCCGCATGTTGACGTTCACGAACGCCCAGCGGTACGTGCCGGCGAGCTCGGCGCAGAGACGGTTGACGTCGTCGTAGTTCCCGTCGATCGCGACGAGGTTCCCGCCGTAGATGCCGGTCGTCACGACCTTGCCGGCCTCGAGGTTCGACGGGATGAACACGAAGCTGTGCAGCCCGGCGCGCGCGGCGTGCGCGGCGACCGCGTTGGCGAGGTTCCCGGTCGACGCGCACGCGGCCGTCTTGAACCCGAAGTCGAGCGCCTTCGACAGCGCGACCTCGGTGACGCGGTCCTTGAATGAGTTCGTCGGGTTGACGGTGTCGTTCTTGACCCAGACCTCGCTCAGACCGAGCTCGGCCGCGAGCCGGTCCGCGCGGATCAGCGGCGAGAACCCGGCACCGAGGTCGACGGCCGCCGCACGCTCGACGGGCAACAGGTCCTGGTAGCGCCAGATGCTCGCGGGCCCGGCCGCGATCGACTCGCGGGTCACCGTCTTCCTGATCGACGCGTAGTCGTACACGACCTCGAGCGGCCCGAAGCACCACTCGCAGGTGTAGGTGGGCGCGACGTCGTACTCACGTCCGCATTCACGACACCGAAGTCCGGCCACGTGGGGCATCGCCGTTGCTCCTCGTCCTCCGTGGAGCGGGCCCCGTGCCCGCTCGCCTCGACGCGCTCTGTGAGCGCCTCGAGCGGAGGCCGATCGGCGGCCGGATCGCTCTTCGGCGGCTCATCGTTCAGGCATTGGCACCTGGCACGTCAGTGCTCCTCGCACATCGGTGCTGGTTGCCGCGGCGTCGTCGGGCCTGTCCCTCAGCCGCTCTTGATGAACGCGTGCGACCAGGGTCGCACGTCGCGGCGGCCCTGGTCAAAGCATCGCGGGTTCATCGGCACGATCGGGGCGATCCGAAGACCCGGGCCTCCCGTACACTCCGGCCGTGTCCCTGCCGTTCGCGCCGTCCCACCACCGCGACTTCACGCCGGCCGCCCTGGCGGCGGTGAAGGCGGCGCTCGGGACGACCGTCTCGGTGTGCCTCCCCGCCCGCGACGAGGTCGCCACGGTCGGCCCGATCGTGGCCGGCATCCGCCGTGAGCTGGCCGAACGCGTCCCGCTCGTCGACGAGATCGTCGTCATGGACGACGGCTCGACGGACGGCACGGCCGCGGCCGCGGCCGCGGCAGGGGCGCGGGTCGTCGGGGCCGCCGAGGTGCTGCCCGATGCGGGACCGGGGACGGGCAAGGGCAACGTCCTGTGGAAGTCGCTGTTCGCGTGCGAGGGCGACCTCCTGTGCTGGGTCGACGCGGACATCCGGGGCTTCGAGCCGCACTTCGTCACGGGTCTCGTCGGCCCGCTGCTGACCCGCGCCGAGATCGGCTTCGTGAAGGGCTTCTACCGCCGCCCGACCGGCGACGACGGCGACGGCGGGGGCCGGGTGACCGAGCTCGTGGCCCGGCCGCTCGTCTCGCAGCTGTTCCCCCACCTCACCGGGTTCGTGCAGCCGCTGTCCGGCGAGTACGCGGGCCGGCGCGAACTCCTCGAAGCCGTCCCGTTCGTCGAGGGTTGGGGCGTCGAGCTCGGGCTGCTCGTCGACGTCGTCGACCGGTACGGCCTGGGTGCCGTCGCGCAGGTCGACCTCGGGACGCGCCGGCACCGCAACCGCCCGCTGGACGAGCTCGGCCCGCAGGCGACGGAGATCCTCGTGACGGCCTTGCGGCGCGCGGGCATCGACGTGAGCGACGGGCGGGACCTCGTGCGGTTCACGGACGCGCACGTCGTCGAGCGGGTGCCCGTCGAGACGCGCGAGCGTCCGCCGATGCACACCGTCGCCGCGTACCGGGCGAAGTTCTCGCGCGAGCTCTCCGCATAGCGCGTGCGCGTCCTCTACACCGACGTCGACGGCACGCTCGTCGGTCCTGGAGGCAACCTGTTGCTCGACGGGTCGGGCGCGCCGACACGCGTCGCGGTCGACGCGCTGTTGCGCGCTCGTGCGAGCGGCTTGGAGATCGTCGCGTTGAGCGGCCGTGACGTCGCGCGCGTCGACGAGCTCGGCCGGCTGCTCGGTCTCGCGGCATGGATCGCGGAGCTCGGCGGCGTGCGCGTGTACGAGCGCGGCACGCGGCGTGTGGTCGACGTCGGCGCGTACCGAGGTGACGGATCACCGGTCGACGCGCTCTATCCGTTGGTCGGCGAGCTCGTCGCTCGCGCGCCAGGTCGGCTGGAGCCGCACGATCCGTGGAACGACGGCCGGCTCGTCTCGCTGATGGTGCGCGGCGAGCTCGACGTCGACGACGCGCACGCGCGCCTCGACCGCGACGGGTACGGGTGGGTCGAGATCGTCGAGAACGGGATCATCCCGCGGACGTACGACTCGCTGCCGTCCGTCTCGAAGGTGCGCGTCTACCACCTCGCACCGCGCGGGATCTCGAAGCGTGACGCCGTCCTCGCGGACCGGAAGGAGCGCGGGATCGCGGCGGCCGAGTGTGCCGTCGTCGGTGACGCGGCCGCCGACCTCGCGTGTCACGACGTCGTCGCGCGCTGCTTCGTCGTCCGCAACGCGATCGAGAAGGACCCGCCGTTCGCCGACGTGGTGGCGCGCGTGCCGAACGCGACGATCACGCGCCAGGGCCACGGGGCCGGCTTCGCCGAGGCCGTCGACACGCTCCTCGACGGGTGACGAGGGTGAAGATGCGGCACTGACGTACGCAAAGCGACGGTCAGTGCCGCATCTTCGTCAGCGCGTCCTTGCCGGCCTCGATCGCGGCCTCCTCGACGAGCGTGCCGGCGCGCTGGAACGCCTCGCCCGCCTGCCAGACGCGGTCGGTGAGCGCGAGCACCTGCACGTCGCCGAGGACGGACGCCTCGTCACGCGCCTCGGGCGTCACCTGACCGGCGATCACCGCGCGGTGCTCGACGCCGAGCTCGCCCGCCCACTCGAGCACGCCGCCGACGACCTTGCCGTCGAAGCTCGTCGGGTCGAGCTTTCCCTCCCCGGTGACGACGGCGTCGGCGTCCGCAACCGCGTCCTCGAAGCCCGCGACGCGCGCGACGACGTCGAAGCCGGGTTCGAGACGGGCACCGATCGCGGCGAGGCCACCGGCCAGCCCGCCTGCTGCACCGCCACCCTCGACACCGTGCACGTCGAATGCCGTCCGGTCGAGGTACTGCTGCGCGACGCTCTGCAACCGGCGCGTCAAGAGCGCGACCTGCGCGTCGGTCGCCCCCTTCTGCGGGCCGAACACACGCGCCGCGTCGACGAAGCGCGTGTGCACGTCGCACGCGACGACGACGTCGAGTCCCGCGAGCGACCATCCGAGCGCGTCGACCGCGCCGAGCCCACCGTCGGTCGTCGCGCTGCCACCGACACCGACGATGATCCGGCGCGCGCCAGCGCGCGCCGCGGCCGCGACGAGCTCGCCGGTGCCGCGTGTCGTCGCGCGCAACGGGTCGTTGCGACCGTCGACGCGCGCGAGCCCGCTCGCGTTCGCCATCTCCACGACCGCGGTGCCGTCGGGGAGGAGGCCCCACTCCGCGTCGACGGGCTCGCCGAGCGGTCCCGTGACCCGGGCCGGGCGACGCGAGCCACCGCGGGCGGCGAGCAACGTGTCGAGCGTGCCCTCGCCGCCGTCGGCGAGCGGCAGCGCGCGCACCTCGTCGAAGCCGGCCGTCCGGAGACCCGCCGCGATCCGATCGGCCGCCTCGGACGCGGTGAGGGTCCCGCGGAACTTGTCGGGACAGGCAAGGGCGACGCTCATGATCCCGATAGATTGACCGCGTTCCCGCCCCAACCGGAAAGCGCGCCCGTGCTCGAACGCGTCCCGCTGCTCGAGAAGGACCTCGACGACTATGTCGAGATCGCCGGAAGCGACACGATCGAACGGATCCGTGCGCTCGCCGAGCCGCTGCGGGGTGCACGCGTGCTGCATCTCAACGCGACGGCGTACGGCGGTGGCGTCGCCGAGCTGCTCGCCACGCACGTCCCGTTGCTGCGGAGCGCCGGGCTCGAGGCCGAGTGGCAGGTGATGCACGGCAGCGACGACTTCTTCGGTGTCACGAAGCAGGTGCACAACGCGCTGCAGGGCTCGGACGTCGAGTGGACGCCGGAGATGGCCCGCACCTACCTCGAGAAGGTGCTCGACAACGCGCTGCTGCTCGAGGGCGAGTACGACTTCATCGTCGTGCACGACCCGCAACCGGCGGCGATGCTGAGCTTCCTGCACGGGACCGCGATCGACCGGCCCGACACGCGCTGGATCTGGCGCTGCCACATCGACCTCACGGACGCGAACGACGCGGTGTGGGAGTTCTTCCGTCCGCACGTGGAACGGTACGACGCGTCGGTGTGGACGATGCCGGAGTTCGTGCCGACGTCGCTCGAGATGGACCGCATCGTGCAGGCACCGCCGTGCATCGATCCGCTGTCGGTCAAGAACCTCGACCTGCCGACCCCGTTCGTCACCGAGATCTGCAAGCAGTACGGCGTCGATACGCGACGTCCGTTCGTCTGCCAGGTGAGCCGATTCGACCCGTGGAAGGACCCGGTCGGCGTGATCGAGGCGTTCCGCGTCGTACGCGAGAAGGTGCCGGACGCGCAGCTCGTCCTCGCGGGTTCGATGGCGACCGACGATCCCGAGGGCTTCCGCGTGTGGGAGCAGACCGAGGACGCGCGCGGCGGCGACCGCGACATCCACCTGCTGTCGAACATCCAGCAGGTGGGCAACGTGCAGATCAACGCGTTCCAACGCGCCGCCGACGTGGTCCTGCAGAAGTCGTTGCGCGAAGGCTTCGGGCTCACCGTCAGCGAAGGCCTCTGGAAGGGCCGGCCGGTGATCGGCGGCCGCGCGGGCGGGATCGTGCTGCAGGTGCGCGACGGCGTCGACGGCTACCTCGTGGACTCGGTCGACGAGTGCGCGCGCCGCACGATCGAGCTCCTCGCCGATCCGGCAACTGCGGACACGATGGGCGAGAGCGGGCGCGAGCACGTGCGTGCGAACTTCCTGTCGACACGCGAGCTCGAGGACTGGCTCCGGCTGTTCGTGGACCTCGGGTCGTGAACGGCCCCCGTACCGGCGCCCGCGCATGATCGTCGTCTCGCACCGGGGTCCGTACTCGTTCGCGCGGCGCGACGACGGCACGTTCGAGACGCGTCGCGGCGCGGGGGGCGTCGTGAGCGCGTTGACGCCGCTGCTCGCGCGCCAAGGTCACGTCTGGGTCGCGGCCGCGATGACCGACGACGACCGCGCCGCCGTGCACGCCGGCGCGGCGCGCGACGACGACATCGACCTGACGCTCCTCGACATCGACCCCGCGCTGCACCGCATGCACTACGACGTCGTGTCGAACGGCGTCCTGTGGTTCCTCCACCACGTGCTCTTCGACCTGCCGCGGCGACCGCGCTTCGACCACCGCTTCCGGGAGGCCTGGGAGGCGTACCGAACCGTGAACCAGGTGTTCGCCGACGCGGTGACGGCACGCGCCGGGGACGGTGAGGTCGTCCTCGTGCAGGACTACCAGCTCGCGCTGACGCCCGGGATGATCCGCCGGGTGCGCCCGGACCTCCACGTCGGGCACTTCACGCACACGCCGTTCAGCGGTCCGAGCATGATGCGCGTGCTGCCCGACGACGTCGCGGACGAGATCTGCGCGTCGATGGCGGGCGGGCCCGCCGGCTTCCACACCGCTCGCTGGGTCGCCCAGTACCGCTCGACGGTGACGGAGCTCCTGGGCATCGACGCGCCCGCGTTCGCGGCGTCGTTCGGTCCGGACCGCGAGGCGCTCGCCGAGGTCGCCGAGTCCGACGAGACGGCCGCGGCACGCGACGCGCTCGACGAGCTCGTCGGCGACCGGCGCGTCGTGCTGCGCACCGACCGGATGGAGCTCTCGAAGAACATCGTGCGTGGGTTCCTCGCGTACGACCGGTTCCTCGAGACGCACGCCGAATGGCACGAGCGAGTCGTGTTCGTGGCCTACCTGTACCCGTCACGCGAGGGGCTCGCCGAGTACCTCGCGTACGCGCAGGAGGTCGAGCAGGCGGCCGCGCGCGTGAACGAGCGGTGGGCGCGTCGGGACTGGACACCCGTCGTGGTGAACAGCCGCGACGACTTCCCGCGCAGCGTGGCCGGTCTCCAGCGCTCGGACGTGCTGCTCGTCAACCCGATCAAGGACGGGCTCAACCTCGTCGCGAAGGAAGGTCCCATCCTCAACCGCCGCGACGGCGTCCTGTGCCTGTCGCGAGAGGCGGGTGCGTACGAGGAGCTCGGTGACGCGGCCGTGCGCGTGCACCCGTACGACCTCGAGCAGACCGCGGCCGCCTTGCACACCGCGCTCGACATGGACGCCGTCGAGCGGCGGGCGCGCGCCAAGACGCTGTGCGAGCGTGCGTCGGCGCGCACTCCGCACGACTGGCTCGTGGATCAGCTGCGCGCGTGCGGGGTCGAGCCCGACCGCGTCAACTGAGCGAGCGCGCGAGCTCGTCGAGCAGCGCGGCGAGACCGGCCGGTCCGTCGACGGCGACGTCCGCCCGTGCGAGCAGGTCCGGCGGCGCTTCGTCGGAACGGACCGCGATGCGCACGGCGTCCCGCAACCGCCCCGCAGCGCGGTGGTCACGGAGGGCCTGGAACGCGGCGAGATCGCCGTGGTCGTCACCGGCGAAGCACGCCCGGTCGATCGCAGGGTGCGCGTCCAGCAGCGCGCCGACCGCAGTGCCCTTGTCGACGGGTACTGGCGGTCTCAGCTCGCGCGCCATCCGGGTCGGGTACACCGCCAGGCCGTGGCGCGCGGCGGCGTCGTCGGCCCAGCGCGTCACGTCGTCGCCGAGCTCGGGATGCATCCTCCAGTGCAGCGTGACCGCGAGACGACCTTTGCGCTCGATCCACGCGGACGGGAAGCGCGCGTCGGCCTCATCGGCGACTCGGGCTACGGCGTCGAGGTAGGGCTCGGCGCGGTCGTCGTACGTGATCGCGCCGTTGTCGTCGGTCCACTCGAGGCCGTACTGCCCGACGTAGCGCAGACCATCGATCGGGAGCTGCTCACGCAGGAACGCGACCGGCCGGCCGCTCACGACGGCGACGAGACCGGCACGGCGCGCGACGGCGGCGAGCGCGTCGCGGGCGGCGGGCAGCGCGACCGCGTCGTCGGGCTCGTCGACGATCTGCGACAGCGACCCGTCGAAGTCGGACAGGACGGCGAGGCGCGCGGCATCACCGTCCGCGAGCGTCGCGACCAGGTTCACGCCGGGATCAGGCGCCGATGACGACGACGACGTTCGCGCTCGAGTCGGCGTTCTGCGGCGCCGGCGACGGCATCGCCGCGACCTTCGGGTTGTTCGGCACGAGCGTGGCCAGCGCGGTCGCCTCGCGCTCGAACCCGGAGCGGTAGTACACGACCGATCCGGTCCGATGGGTCGTGTCGCCCGGTGTGATCGTCTGGTAGCCCTTGCCCTTGAGCTGCGTCGTGAGCTGACCGGCGACGCCCGCGGTGCCCGAGCCGTTGAGCACGTCGACGACGACCTGGCTCGGTGGCCGCGTCGCGGCGGCGCCCGTCGTGGTCGACGCGGGCGGCGCCGTGGTCGCGGTCGTCGACGACGTCGCGGCGCCGGTCGTGGTCGTCGTCGTGACCGCGTGCTTCGCGGCGCTGCGGTCACCGATCGGGCCGGTGTTGCCCTTGTCGACGACCTGGAGCAGGACGATGCCGAGGATCACCGCGAGCGCGATCAGACCCGCGCCACGCGCCGCGCGCGTCGTGTGCACGCCGATGCCGTGCGACGGCGTGCCGCCGCCCGAGTTGCGCGGCCGCCGCGGCCCCTGCTCGCCACCGGGAAGGAACGTGCCGCCGGATTCACTCATGTCTTCCGCTCCTGGCGTCCGTGCACGCGTGCAGCTTGGCGCGCGGCGCGACGGCGACGCAGACGCTTGACGGTGAGCGGGTCGTACGCAAGAGCGGAGTCCTCGTCGGCCAGCGACGCGAGCAACCGGTAGTAGCGCGCCGGTGAGAGACGCAGCCGGTCGCGGATCTGCGACTCCTTCGACGCCGACGACCGCCACCAGGTGCGTTCGAGATCGAGGATCGCGCGATCGCGGTCGGAGAGCGGCATCGGGCGTCGATCCTGGCCGCCCACCGCGCGCGAATCAAGCATTTCGAGGTCGACGCCGCCGCGGCGCGCGTGCCGCCGTGCGAGCTCGACGATCGTGGCTAGCCTGCGCGTGCGCTCGCCGGAGTAGCTCAGCTGGTCAGAGCAGGCGCCTTGTAAGCGTCAGGTCGTCGGTTCGAATCCGACCTCCGGCTCCGCACCCCGTTTGCGCGCCACCTCGTAGCAGGCGAGGGCGGCGGCGACGCTGACGTTGAGCGACTCGACTGCGCCGTGCATCGGGATGCGCACGAGCACGTCGCAGCGCGCGGCCGCGAGCCGCGACAGCCCGCGTCCCTCCGACCCGAGCACGAGCGCGATCGGGCGGTCGGCGAGATCGAGCGCGAACAGGTCGTCGACCGCGTCGCCGTCGAGACCGACGGTCCACACGCCCGCACGCGACGCGCGCTCGAGCGTCGCCGGGATGCCGCCGACCCTCGCGACGGGCACGTGCTCGATCGCGCCCGCGGAGGCCTTCGCGACCGTCGGTCCGAGCCCCGCCGCGCGGTGTCGCGGCAGCACCGCGCCGGTTGCTCCCGCGCCTTCCGCGCTCCGGAGGATCGATCCGACGTTGTGCGGATCGGTGACGCCGTCGAGCACGACCAGGAACGCATGCGGATCGTGCAACAAGGCGTCGACGTCGGCCTCGGGGAGCGGATCCGCGAACGCCAGCACGCCTTGCGGCGCGTCCGTGCGTGCGGCTGATTCCAGACGCGCGGCGGGGACGTGCCGGACGGGAACGCCCCGCTCCGCTGCGAGGTCGACGATCTCGTCGAGCACCGCGGCGGGCGCGTTGTCGTCGGCCATCCACACCTGGCGCGTCCGGCGACGACCGGCGCGCAAGAGCTCGCGCACCGATCGCCGGCCCTCGACCTGCTCCCCGCCGGTCGCGCGATCGCGCGGTCGCCGGCGCCGGTTCAGCTGTGCCGCCACACCGTGCCGTGCGGAGTGTCCTCGAGCACGATCCCCCGCTGCGCGAGCTCGTCGCGGATGCGGTCGGCGGTCGCGAAGTCGCGCGCCGCACGTGCGTCGTCGCGCTGCACGACGAGCGCGTCGATCTCCGCGTCGCCGGAACCGACGTCGCTGCGCAGCTCGATGCCGAGCGCGCCCGCGAGCGACCTCACGGCGGCCGCGAGCGACGCGGCACGGTTCTGGTCGCCCGCGCTCAGCGCCTTGTTCGCGTCGTGCGCGGCGGCGAACACGGTGCCGAGCGCCTCGGGCGTGCCGAAGTCGTCGTCCATCGCGGCACGGAACGCGCCGACGACCTCGGCGTCGGGTTCGACGCCGTCGAGCGACACGCCGGCAACCTCGAACGCGCGCATCAGCGCGTCGAGCCGGTCGAGCGCGCGCTCCGACGCGGCGAGCTCGTCGGGACCGAGCTCGACCGCCTTGCGGTAGTGCGTCTGCAGGATCGCGAGCCGCAGCGCGCGAGGGTCGTGCGCGTCGAGCGCGTCGGCGAGCGTCGTGAAGTTGCCGAGCGACTTCGACATCTTCTCGCCGCCGACGTTGAGCATCCCGGAGTGCATCCAGTGGCGCGCGAAACGCCGTCCCGCGGCTTCGGCCTCGGCGCGCTCGTTCTCGTGGTGCGGGAAGACGAGGTCGTCGCCCCCGCCGTGCAGGTCGAAGCACTCGCCCAGCAGGTCGAGTGACATCGCGGCGCACTCGATGTGCCAACCGGGACGGCCCGGTCCCCACGGCGAGTCCCACGACGGCTCCCCCGGCTTCGCCGCCTTCCAGAGCGCGAAGTCGACCGGGCTGTGCTTCGCCTCGTCGACCTCGACGCGACCGCCGGCCGACTCCAGGAGGTCCTCGAGCCTGCGGTGCGAGAGCGCGCCGTACCCGTCGTACGTGTCGACCGCGAAGTACACGCCGTGCCCGTCGACGACATAACCGTGCCCACGCTCGACGAGCTCTCCGACGAGCTCGAGCATGCGGTCGACGTACTCGGTCGCGCGCGGTGCTCGGTCGGGGCGGAGGATGCCGAGCCGATCCATGTCGCGCCAGTACACGCCTTCGTACGTGCGCGCGATCTCCGGCTCGGTCGTGTCGTCGCGCGCGGCGCGGGCGATGATCTTGTCGTCGATGTCGGTGACGTTCGAGACGAACGTGACGTCGTTCCCCGCCCACGCGAGATAGCGACGAACGGTGTCGAACACGACCGCCGTGCGCGCGTGCCCGAGGTGGGGAACGTCGTACACCGTCGGTCCGCACACGTACATCGACACCCGGCCGGGCTCGCGCGGCTGCAGCTCCTCCACGCGGCGCGCCAACGTGTCGTACAGGCGGACCATCACCCGAGGCTACCGCCGGCCTGCGGCGGCACCCGGCGCACTTTCTGCGTCGCTGAACGTCGCCATGCGACAACGAGCGACGCACGGACGCGATCGAGCGGTCCCGCGGGACCGGACGGGATCCGTTCAGCCGCGTTCGAGGAGCGCGACCGCCCACGCGGCGATGCCCTCCGCGCGGCCGATCGCGCCCAGGCCCTCGGCCCGCTTCGCCTTCACCGAGACGCGCAGCGCCTCGCCCATCGGTTCACGCGCGGCGGCGAGCGCGGCGACCAGGTTCTCGCCCATCTGCTCGACGTGCGGTGCGAGCCTCGGCTGCTCCGCCGCGACGACGACGTCGACGTTGACGACCCAGAGCCGACGCTGCGCGACGCGCCCCGCGACCTCTGTGAGCAACTCGATCGACGACGCGCCCCGATACTGCTCGTCCGAGGCCGGGAACAGCGTGCCGAGGTCCGGCAGCGCGGCGGCGCCGAGGACGGCGTCCGCCACGGCGTGCGCGACGACATCGGCATCGGAATGGCCGTCGAGCCCGGCGCCGTCGATCGTCACGCCCCCGAGCACGAGCGGCCGCGCCCCGTCGGACGAGAACGGATGCACGTCGAAGCCCATCCCGACGCGCCCGCTCACGGTCTCCGCGCCTCGTCGTGCAGCAGAGCGGTCGCGATGCGGACGTCGTCCGGATCCGTGATCTTCAGGTTGTGACGGCCGCCCGGCACGACGACCACACGGCCGCCGGCCCGCTCGACGAGTGCAGCGTCGTCCGTCGCGTCGTGGGACCGCGCGTGCGCGTCACGCAAGGCACCCGCGCGGAACGCCTGCGGCGTCTGCACGACGACGAGGTCGTCACGCGTGACCGTCTCGACGACCTGCGCACCGTCGACGCGCTTGACGGTGTCCGCGACCGCGACGCCGGGCACGGCGGCGTCCGCGCCGGCGCGCACCGCGCCGACGACCGCGTCGAACAGCTCGCGCGACGCGAGCGGCCGCGCCGCGTCGTGCACGACGACCACGTCGACGTCGTCCGGTACGGCGGCCAGGCCCGCCCGCACCGACTCCGAGCGCGTCGCGCCGCCTTCGACGACCGCGGTCACGGATTCACCGGTCCAGTGCTCGCCTGGTGGCAACACGACGACGACCGCGTCACACGCGCGGCGCGCGACCGCGACGGAGCGATCGACCACGCGCGCGCCGCCCAGCGTCACGAACTGCTTGGCGCCGCCGAACCGGTCGCCGCGACCTGCCGCGACGACGATCGCCCACACCGGCACGCCGGCCAGTATTACCCGCCTTCGGCGTCGTCCTCGGCCGGGCGCGCGAACACGATGCGACCGACCGACGTGGGGACGACGGACGTCGCGACCAACGGCACGCGGCCCGCGCCGACGAGGTCCGCGCCGCCGTTGACGACGACCATCGAGCCGTCGTCGAGGAACCCGACGCCCTGACCGGGCTCGCGGCCCGGCTTCGTCAGGTCGACCTCGAGCACCTCGCCGGCCGTCACCTCGGGGCCGAGGTCGGTTGCGAGCTGGCGCAGGTTGCACGTCGGCACGCCTTGCACCTCGGCGACGCGCACGAGGTTCGTGTCGGTCGTGAGCAGCCGGAGCTGCAGGCGCTTCGCGAGCGCGACGAGCTTCGCGTCGACGGCCGCGATCTCCGGGACCTCGTCGTCGAGCACGTACACGCGCAGCGGAGAGTCGCGGCGTACGACGTCGAGCATCTCGAGCCCGCGCTGCGCGCGACGCGCACGCTTCACGTCGGGGGCGTCGGCGAGACCCTGGAGCTCGTCGAGCACGAAGCGCGGCACCATCAGGTCGTCGCGGAAGAGACCCGCGGTGACGAGCGGGAGCAGCTTCCCGTCCATCACCGCAGAGGTGTCCACGAGAAACCCGTCCTCGCCGTCGAACGGGTGCGCGCGCACGAGCGGGCGGGTCGACAGGCCGACGAGGTGGAAGAGCTCGGTGCTCTTGCCGGCCGCGATGCGGAACCCGAGGTAGCCGCCCGTCCACACGAGGATCCCGCCCGACGGCAGCGAGAGCTGGGGCGGCGCGACGAGCACGATCGGTGCCGCGAGGATGGCGCCCGCGAGACCACCGATGCACGCGCCCACGAACCCCGCGATGACCTGCGCGGCCGGGAGGCGCTCGACGCGGCGCTCCACGACGCCGACCGCGCGCTCGAGCAACCGGCCGAACAGCCCGCCCATGACGTACCCGACGAGGCAGCCGAGCATCGCGGCGATGCCCGACGCCGTCGCCGCCGTGCTGCCGGTGTCGCGACCGAGCCAGTAGCCGGCCGCGGTGAACAGCACGACCATGAACAGGCGCACGACCTCGACGAACATGGCGCTTCCTCCCGCGGGATCCCGCAAGAGAGGATCGGCGCCTCACCGAGGCGGCTTGAACCTCCGCGCGCAGCGCGCGCGGCAGCTACTTCGTCAGGACCTCGTCGAGCTTGGCCTCGGCGGCGTCCTCGTCGACGCCGATGGCGAAGGTCAGCTCCGAGACGAGGATCTGGCGGGCCTTGCCGAGCATCCGCTTCTCGCCGGCCGACAGGCCCTTGTCCTTCTCACGGATCGTGAGGTTCCGGACCACCTCGGCGACCTGGTAGATGTCGCCGCTCTTGAGCTTCTCGACGTGGTTCTTGAAGCGGCGCGACCAGTTGGTCGGCATCCGCGCCTCCTTCTTGCGGAGCACCGCGAACACCTCCTCGACCTCCTCGTCGTTGATGACGTCACGGAGGCCGATCTCCTCGGCGTTGTCGGCCGGGACCATCAGCGTGAGATCGCCGTACGCGAGGCGCAGGACCAGGTAGTCGCGCTTCTCGCCGAAGACGTCCTTCTTCTCACGTCGCTCGATCGTCGCCGCCCCGTGATGGGGGTAGACCACCTTGTCACCGACGTCGAACGCCATGTCACTCCTCGGAGCACGCCGTGCCAGCAGGGCCTTCAAGGATACCGGACGTGCCGACGTTCCCCAATCCCGGGGGCGCACCAAGGGCGACGGCGCGGGCGACCGGTAGCCTCGATCGTCGAACACCTCGCTCGCATCCGGAGGTACAGCCGTGCCCGAGCGTCGCCTTCTCGACACGACCGAGCTCTTCGCGGCGCTGCCACCCGACGTGCTGGACGACCTGAGCGCCAAGGCGCGCGTCCGGTCGTTGCGGCGCAACGAGCTGCTGTTCGTCCAGGGCGACCCGTCGAGCGAGCTGTTCGTCGTGCTCGACGGTCGCATCGCGGTGCTGAGCCGTTCGACGGACGGGCGGGAGTCGGTCGTCGCGGTGCTCGACGGTGGCGGGCTGTTCGGCGAGCTGGGGCTCTTCGACGGCGGTCGCCGCTCGGCCGACGCGCGCGCGCTGACCGATGCCCGCCTCCTCGCGCTCGACTACGACCCGGTGCAGGAGGTGCTCCGCGACCGACCCGAGCTGCTGTGGGTGATCGTTCGCCTGCTCGCCCGGAGGTTGCGGGCGACGGACGAGGCGCTCGCGGACGCGCAGTTCCTCGACGTGCCCGCGCGGACCGCGAAGCGGCTGCTCGAGGCGGCCGGCGACGCGGACGAGTTCCGGCTCGCGATGACGCAGGAGGAGCTCGCCGGTCTGGTGGGTGCGTCACGCGAGCGGGTCAACAAGGCCCTCGCGCTGTTCGTCCGGCTCGGCTGGGTCGAGCCGAAGGGCCGCGGCCGTTACAAGCTCCTCGACCGCGAAGCACTCGAGCAGCGCGCGAACCCGTGACCTCTCGCCGCGTTGGGTCGTTTTGTCGTCCATACGCCGAGAAACTGTCCCAACGCGGTGGTGGGTCCTAGCCCAACAGGAACGACAGCGCGCGGCGCCACGCGTCGGCGGCGTCGTCGGGGCGGTGCGCGTCGCGGTCCGGTGCGTGCACGAAGCCGTGCTGCGCGCCCGGGTACACGACGACCTCGTGGTCGGGAAGACCGGCGAACGCGGCGCGCAGCGCGTCGATGTCCTCCGTCGGCGTGAACGGGTCGTCGCCGCCGAAGATCGCGAGGGTCGGGCACGTGTCCGCCGCGGTGTCGAGCGCGTCACGCTGTCGGGGACCGCGCCACGCGTCGGGCAGGCAGATCATCCCGTAGAACGCAACCGCGCGGTCGAACCGACCGGTCGCGGCGGCCTTCAGCGTGTACATCCCGCCCATGCAGAAGCCGAGCACCGCGACATCCGACACGTCGTCCTCGACGACGAGCAGGTCCGCGGCACGGGCCAGGTCGTCGAGCTGCACGTCGTCGACGAGGTCCTTCATCTGCGCCATGCGGGCGTTCGCGTCGAGCGACTCGTAGCCCGGAACGTGCGCGAACGGCTCCGGCGCGGCGACCGCGAGACCGTGCGACGCGAGACGACGGGCGGTGTCATCGAACAGCTCGCGCACGCCCATGATGTCGGTGACGAGCACGAGCCCGCCGAGCGGCAACCCCTCGGGCCGCGCGTGGATCGTCGGCACCGTCGTGCCGTCGGCGCTCCGGATCGTGACACGCTCGACGAACGGCTCGTGTGTTCCCTCGGCGAGCAGTCCCATGCCTTCGACGCTAGCGAGAAGCGACGCGAAGCGCGCTACACGTACCGTTCGAGGATCGACGTCTCGGCGAGACGCGACAGCCCTTCCTTGATCGCACGCGCACGCGCCTCGCCGACACCTTCCACCTCGACGAGATCGGCCACGCCGGCGCGCATGATCTTCTGCAGGTTCGAGAAGCGCTCGACGACGTGGTCGGCGACGATCTCGGGCAGGCGCGGCACCTTGTGGAGCAGGCGGAAGCCGCGCGGCTGCAGCGGTGTGTCGAGATCGGAGTCCGCGTTGAGGTTGAGGACGGCCGCGACCTCGCGCAGGTCGACGAGCTGCTCGGTGTCGAGCGCGGCGAGCTTCTCCATCACGTCCTGCAGCTCCCAGTCGCCCCGTTCGTGGAAGTAGTCCTTGGCGACGAGCCGACGGTCGTCGCCGACACCGCCCATGAGCTCCTCGAGCTGCAGCAGCACGAGCCGGCCGTCGGTACCCAGCTCGATGATGTAGCCCTCGATCTCCTCGGAGATGCGCCGGACCATCTCCGCGCGTTGCAGGACCGTCGCGACGTCGCGCACGGTCACGAGGTCCTCCACCTCGAGCGCCGACAACGACCCGCTCACGGCGTCGAGGCGCGCCTTGTACCGCTCCAGGATCTGCAACGCCTGGTCGGCGCGCGCGAGCACGCGGGCGACGGGCTCGAGCGTGTGCTTCTGCCCGCGCCGATGGATCGCGACGACCGACATGTCCTCCGAGACGGTGATGACGGGCACGTCGATCTGGCGCGCGACCCGCTCGGCGGTGCGGTGACGGGTTCCGGTCTCGAACGTCGGGATGTTCGGGTCCGGGACGAGGTGGACGTTCGCACGTGCGACGCGCGAGCAGTCGGCGGCGAGGATGATCGCGCCGTCCATCTTCGCCAGCTCCGAGAGCCGCTGGGGCGTGAACTCGGCGTCGAGGAGGAAGCCGCCCGAGCAGACGCTGAGGACGTCGGGGCCGTCGCCCACGACGATGAGGGCGCCCATCTTGGCCTGGATGATGCGATCGAGGCCCTCACGCAGCGGACGGCCGGGGGCGACGAGCCGGAGCGCGGCGAGCATCGGTTCGGATCGCGGCTGGAGCGGCACCGAGCCGTCACCTCCTCGGGGGAACTCGAACGTTCAGCACGCGATCGTCCGAGGGATGCCCGGGAATTTACCAGCGATGCCGCGTGTCGCCGGTCGCCGGCCCGACCGCCCGGAGCACGCGAGCCGTGCCCCGGGTCGGCACCATGGCGGGTTCGCCGGCGTCGTCGTCGCGGGGTGGGACGGGTCGCGTGCGGTCGCGGCCGAGTCCGACCGCGAGCAGCGCCTCCCCGACGTCGGCAACCCGCACGACCTCCATCCCGTCGACATCCGGCGCGGTCGTCGGCGCGATCGCCCGCCGGAACCCCAGGCGGGCCGCCTCCGCGAGCCGACGCGCGGTGTGCGCGGCCTGGCGTACCTCGCCGCCGAGACCGACCTCACCGACCGCGACGATGTCCGCCGCGACGGGCGCACCGGCTCGGGCGCTCGCCAGCGCGAGCGCGGCCGCGAGGTCGGCGGCCGCCTCCCGGACGCGCACGCCACCCGCCACGCTCGCCCACACGTCGCAGGCCCCGAGCGACCCGCGGCGCACGCGCTGTTGCAGGACGGCGATCACCAGCGAGACACGGCCGGGGTCGAGACCCTGCACCGTGCGGCGCGGCATCGTGCTGTTGGCCGCCGGCGCGACGAGCGCCTGCACCTCGACGAGCAACGGGCGCGCGCCCTCGAGGACCGCGGTGACGACGGAGCCGGGTGCTCCGGGCCGGCGGTCGGCGAGGAAGAGCGCGGACGGGTCGTCGACACCGACGAGGCCGCGCTCGGTCATCTCGAACAGCCCGAGCTCGCCGGTGGACCCGAACCGGTGCTTCAACGCGTGCACCAGCCGCAGCGCGTGGTGGCGATCGCCGTCGAAAGCGAGGACGGTGTCGACCGCGTGCTCGAGCACGCGCGGCCCGGCGAGCGACCCGTCCTTGGTGACGTGGCCGACGAGCAGCGTGACGACGTCGCGCTCCTTCGCCATCCGCACGAGCCGGGCCGCGCACTCCCGCACCTGCGCGACCGAGCCCGCCACGCCGCCGACGTCGGGATCGACGACGGTCTGGATCGAGTCGATCGCGACGACGTGCGGGTCGAGCGCGTCGACGTGCGCGAGCACGTCCGGGAGCGACGTCTCGGCGAGGACGAACAGATCGTCCGGCGTGGTGCCGAGCCGCGACGCACGCAGCCGCACCTGTTCCTTCGACTCCTCCGCGGTGACGAGCAGCGCGCGTGCGCCGCGATCGCACATCGCCGCGAGCGCCTGGAGGAGCAGCGTGCTCTTCCCCATCCCCGGCTCGCCGCCGAGCAACGTGACCGACCCGGGGACGAGCCCCCCGTCGAGCACGCGATCGAGCTCGTCGATCCCCGTCGACCGCCGAAGCGTCGCGACGGGATCGATCTCGCGGACGGGGACGGGTCGCTCCGCGCCCGCGCGCAGCACGGCACCCGACGACGGCGACGGACCGGTCGCCTCCTCGACCAGGCTCCCCCACTCGCCGCACTCCGGGCAGCGCCCGAGCCAGCGGGGCGCGGCGGCTCCGCACTCGCGACAGCGGTGGACCGTGCGTGTCTTCGGCATGCGAGCACGATCGCACGGGGGTGTGACACCGAACGACGGCCCGTCGCATAGCGTCCTTCGATGGCACGGCTCGTCGTCGGGTTCGACCTCGACATGACGCTGGTGGACTCCCGCCCCGGCATCCGTGCGTCCTGCGACGCGCTCGCGCGCGAGACCGGGACGTTCGTGGACACCGAGCTCGTGCTCTCCCGGCTGGGGGCCCCGCTCGAGGTCGAGCTCGCGAACTGGTTCCCGGCCGAGCGCGTCGACGCCGCCGCGGACCGCTACCGCACGATCTACGCGCGCCTCGGCGTGCCCGGCACGCTCGCCATGCCCGGCGCGCACGAGGCGCTCGCGGCGGTGCGTCGCGCGTCCGGCACTTCCCTCGTCGTGACGGCCAAGGACACCGCGAACGCGCGCGCCTGCGTCGAGCACGTCGGTCTGGACGTCGACGTCGTCGAGGGGCTCGTGTGGGGCGCGGGCAAGGGCGACGTCCTCGCGCGTCACGGCGCGCACGTGTTCGTCGGCGACAGCCCGCCCGACGTGCTGGGCGCGCGCACCGCGGGCGCGGTCCCCGTCGGCGTGACGACCGGGCCGCACGACGCCCAGGAGCTGCGCGAGGCCGGCGCGGACGTCGTCCTCACCACGCTGCACGACTTCGCGGCGTGGCTCGAGACGTCGACGAACGCCTGACCACCTCGCGGCGCGTGGATCCGACCGCGCGCGCTCAGCGCTCGACGGGTGTCGTCGGCGTCCGGCCCCACTCGGCCCACGACCCGTCGTACACGCGCGTTCGCTCGTGCCGGAGCAGCACGGCGAGCACGAACCACGCCGCGCACGCGCGCGCGCCGATCGTGCAGTACGTGATGACGTCGGTCCCGGCGCGGAGGCCGAGCGGCTCGACCACCTCGCGGAGCTCGTCGGTCGACCGGAACCGGCCATCCGGTCCGTAGAGCGTGTCGCACGGGAGGTGCACCGCGCCCGGAACGTGCCCCGCTCGGCCGCCCGGCTCGGACGCGCCCGACGGCCAGAACCGCTCGCCGCGGTACTCGGCCTCGCTGCGGACGTCGAGGACGACGACGCCGGGGTCGCCGATCACCCGCTCGACGTCCGCCCGGCTGGCGCGGACCCGCGCGTCGGGGCGCGGGAGCGGGCGGGGCACCGACCGCGGGACGGGCTCCGTCGTCGCGGTCGTCCAGGGACGCCCGTCGCTCTGCCAGCTCGCGCGCGTCGCGTCGAGCATGCGGACGCGCGGATGACCGGAGCGCGCGAGTGCCCAGAACCCGATCGCCGGTCCGTACCCGTAGAGCACGACCACCGTGTCGCTGTCGATCCCCGAGCGTGCGACGAGACGCGCGAACGCGTCGTCGTCGACGAGCCGGTAGTCGGCGTCCTTCAGATCGGTGTAGATGTCCCAGAGGACGGCGCCCGGGATGTGCCCGTCGCCGTACGCGGTGGCGTTCACGTCCACCTCGACCACGCGCACGTCGGGATCGTCCAGGTGTGCCTCGAGCCAGTCCGGCCCGACCAGCGCGTCGTCGCGCGCGGCCATGAAGTCGTCGAGCATCTCCATCGTCCACCTCCGTCGGGTGCTCACTCGAGCTCGATCCAACCGAGGAGGTCGTCGTGGCCGACGGTCTCGAGCAGGACCGGATGGTCCGTCCGCATGTGCTCGCGGATGCCCGCGACCACCTCGTCGTCGGTCTCGCCCCGGGCGACGAATCCGCACTCGCACCTGATCACCCTGGCCATCGGGATCTCCCTCGCTCGTTGTACGACGGCGTGATTGCCAGAATGTTGGTGTGACCTTGGCGTCGGTGGCGACCACGCGGGTCCAGGTGTGCGGACCACTGGTGATCGAGCGCGACGGCGAGCGCCTCGACGGCGCGCTGCCGGGACGGCAGGGACGCCTGCTCTTCGCGTACCTGGTGTTGAACCGGCGCCGGCCCGTGACGCGCGACGAGCTGCTCGCCGCGCTGTGGCCCGACGGGTCGCCGGCGGCCACCGACACCGCGCTGAACGCGCTGCTCTCCAAGCTCCGCCGGGCGCTGGGAGCGCACGCGGTCGACGGCCGCGCCGGGGTGCGATTGCGCATCGACCCCGCGTGGATAGACGTCGAGGCGGCGTTCGAGGCCATCCACCGCGCCGAGTCCGCGATCGCGCTGGAGTCGTACGACCGGGCCTGGGGTCCGTCGCTCGTCGCGCTGTTCGCTGCCGAGCGCGAGCTCCTCCCCGGCGAGGACCTCGACTGGATCGTCGATCGGCGGCGCCATCTGCACGAGCTCCAGCTGCGCGCGCTCGAGGCCTACGCGCGAGCCGGTCTCGGAATCGGCGGGACCGAGCTCGCGGCCGCGGTGCGCGCGGCGCGGCGGCTCGTCGCGCTCGCGCCATTGCGCGAGAGCGGGTACTGCGTGCTCATGCGCGCGCTCGCGGCGCAGGGCAACGCGGCCGAGGCGTTGCAGGTCTACAGCTCGTTGTGCGAGGCGTTGCGCGACGAGCTCGGCGCGTCACCGAGCCCGTCGACGCGCGACGTGTACGACCAGCTGCTGCGGATCACCTGACGGTCGCCGCGCGTCGCCGGGCGAGGAGTGACAGCACCGCGACGAGCACTGCGAGCACCACGAGGATCCCGGCCGCGACGAGCCACCACAGCCGGCCGCCGTTCGACACGGTCGACGTCGCGCGCGCGTCCACCTGGCCGCCCGGCGCGACGTGCCACGTCCGGACCCCGCCACCCGGCAACAGCGCGTGGACGTCGAGGGACACCGCGTCGCGGAGCGAGCCGGACAGCCGGGCGTCGACCGCGGCAGGGTCGACGCCCGCGGCACGCAGCCGCTGCGCGAGCGCAGCGTCGCTCGCGACGTTCGCGCCCAGGCCGCGCAGGTCGACGTCGACGCGCAGCGCGTACTTCACGTCGAGGAACGACGGATCGCGTGTCAGCGACACGTCGCGCAGCACGCCGCCGGGACCGCTGATTTCGCGCAGGACTCCGGGCAGCGCGGCGGTGTCGGCGAAGCCCTTCTCGACCGTGATCGACGTCGCGTCGCGCGTCACGCGCCATCCCGCCCGTGCGAGGTCGTCCAGCGGGATCGTGCTCGGCGGCACCTGCCGCGCCGCGTCCGCGTCGAGCATGACGTGCACGCGCACCGTTCCGCTGCCGTCCGGCTTCACCGTGACCGTCAGCGCGGTGTCGGCCTTGCACGACGCCACGACGACGGCAACGAGGAGCGCGACGATCAGGACGCGAATCGGCGGACGGTCACCCGTCCGCCGATCACGCGACTTCACCGAGCGAGCGTGAGTCGCTCAGCCCTCCGATCCGCTCCCCGCTAGCTCCACCGGCGGCGGCTCGATGCCCTCGACGGCACGGAAGGCGACCTCGTCGCCCTCGGCGTCGACGACGACCGTCTCGCCCGCGTGGAACTCCTTCCACAGGATCTTCTCGGACAGCGGGTCCTCGACGAGCCGCTGGATCGCGCGGCGCAATGGACGCGCGCCCAGCTGCGGGTCGTAGCCCTTCTTGGCGAGCAGGAGCTTCGCCTCGTGCGTGAGCTCGAGGCCGAGACCCTGGCTCTCGAGCTGGGTGGTCACCCGCCTGATGAGGAGGTCGACGATCTCGGTGACCTCCTCCTGGCTGAGCTCGTTGAAGACGATCACCTCGTCGATGCGGTTCAGGAACTCGGGCCGGAAGTGGCGCTTGAGCTCCTCGGTGACCTTCTCCTTCATCTTCTCGTAGGTGACCGCCTCGTCCGCCCGGGCGAAGCCGATGTTCGCCTTGCGCAGGTCGGCCGTGCCGAGGTTCGACGTCATGATGATCACGGTGTTCTTGAAGTCGACCGTGCGACCCTGCGCGTCGGTGAGCCGCCCGTCCTCGAGGATCTGCAGCAGCGCGTTGAACACGTCGGGGTGGGCCTTCTCGATCTCGTCGAACAGCACGACCGAGAACGGCTTGCGCCGCACCGCTTCCGTGAGCTGACCGCCCTCTTCGTAGCCGACGTAGCCCGGAGGCGAGCCGACGAGACGGCTGACCGTGTGCTTCTCCATGTACTCGCTCATGTCGAGCTGGATCATGGCGTCCTGGTCCCCGAACAGGAACTCGGTCAGCGCCTTGGCCAGCTCGGTCTTCCCGACACCGGTGGGGCCCAGGAAGATGAAGCTGCCCGACGGCCGCTTGGGGTCCTTGAGGCCTGCGCGCGTCCGGCGGATCG
>DASRES010000049.1 GCA_035651955.1 Acidimicrobiia bacterium | reverse complement strand
ACGTGCAGCAGCTTGCGCTCCTCGGCGAGCAGCCAGCGGCCGTCGCGTGACGGACCTTCGGCCCACAGCTCCGGCAGCTCGCCCTCGACGTACAGGTCGACGACGTCCGGGTGCACGTACGAGCGCTTGCACACCGCCTTCGTGTTGTTGAGCTGGTTCGCGACGGCCTCGATCGCCTTCATCGCCTCCTGCCGCGCGGCGCGGTCGGAGCGGGGTGGCTCGAGACCGCCGAGCGCGTGCGCGGCGAGCAACGTGCCCATCCAGGTCCGGAAGTCCTTCGCGGTGAAGTCGCGGTTCGAGATCTCGCGCAGGTACTCGTTGACGTCGTCGGAGTGCACGTCGCGCAGCTCGCCGTCGTCGTCGTAGCGGAACAGGCGCTGCCCGGGCAGGTCGTGCAGGCGGCGCATGATGCGCGTGAGCTGGCGGTCACGGACCTTCACGGATTGGGACTTGCCGCTCTTGGCCGTGAACGCGAGCCTCACTGCGTCGCCGTCGTTCGTCAGGTGACGCGTGCGCAACGTGGTGAGCCCGAACGAGCCGTTCGCCTTCGCGTACTCGTCGTTGCCGACGCGCACGAGCGTCGTCTCCAGCAGGTGGACGACCGTGGCGAGGACCTTCTCGCGGGGCAGCCCGTCGAGCGCGAGGTCGAGCGCGAGACGGCGGCGCATCCGGGGCAGCGCCTCACCGAACTCGAGCAGCCGGTCGTACTTCACCTCGTCGCGCCACTTGGTCCAGTCGGGGTGGTACCGGTACTGCTTGCGCCCCTTCGCGTCGCGCCCGGTCGCCTGGATGTGACAGTCCGCGTCCGGGGCGATCCACACGTCGGTCCACGCGGGCGGGACCGCGAGGCGCTTGATCCTCGCGAGGGTGTCCGGGTCGTCGATCTTCGTGCCGTCGCAGCCGTAGTAGGCGAACGCCCGTCCGGCGCGCCGGCGTCGGATGCCGGGCACGTCGTCCGTGCAGTACGTCAGGGCGATCCCGGCGGGCATGATCTCGTGCTCGGCGCTGCTCACGGGACCGGCTTCCCCGCCGGCGAGCCCCGCGCAAACAAACGCGTCAGGCTGGTGGTGCGTATATCGCCTCTGACGGACGATTTTCGGGTGACCGAGGGGACTTGAACCCCCGACCTCCAGGGCCACAACCTGGCGCTCTAACCAGTCTGAGCTACGGCCACCATGATCGGCCCGGCGTCACACGAACGCCCGGGCCGGCCGGGCGCATCGTACCTGGCGGGGGCGACGCCGACCCCGGCCGGACACGCCTGAAGGGCCGGCTGACCGCTGGCCTATGTCCCGGCGAGACGGGCGACGACCGGGGCCATCGCCTCCCAGCTGTCGCCGTCGAAGGCGACGTACGAGAAGCCCCACCGCTCGCGACGCCACTGCAGCTCCTCCACCATCGCGTCGACGCTCCCGACGAGGATCAGCGGCACGTGGAGCGCGTCGGACGGCTCGATGCCGAAGTTCGGCGCCATCGCCTCCGCGATCGACATCGGGTCGTCGGTGACGTGGGCGAAGCCGACGAGCGTGCTCAGCTCGAGGTCGTCGAAGCGCTCCCCGGCCGCCTCGCGCACCCACGCGAGCTTCGTGGTCGTCGACTCGGGCGTGATGTTCGGCGCCGTCTCCGCGCCGCCGAGGCCGGCGCGCAGGTCGGGGTTGACGCTGACGACGTCCGCCTCGCGCGCCGCGATCGACAGGACGCGCTTCCCACCTCCCCCGACGACGATTGGCGGGTGCGGTCGCTGGCGGGGCTTCGGCAGCCCGTCGTGGTCCGTGATCGTGTAGTGCTCCCCGGAGAACGAGAACGGCCCGTCCGTGAACAGGCCCTTGAGCACGCGCAGTGCCTCCTCGAACCGGTCGACTCGGACCTTCGGCGGGTCGTACGCGATGCCCGACTGCTCGTAGTCGGTTCGCATCCATCCCGCGCCGAACCCGATCTCGAGCCTCCCGTCGGAGAGCAGGTCGAGGGTCGCGCACTCCTTCGCGAGGACGAGCGGGTGCTTGTAGTCGTTGTCGAAGACGAGCGTCCCGATGCGCAGCCGTGTGGTCGCGTCGGCGACGGCCATCAACGCGGGAACCGGCGCGAGCTGGTCGCCGAAGTGGTCGGGCATCGTGAGCGTCGAGTAGCCGAGGTCCTCGATCTTGCGGGCCGTCTCGGCCCACTCCTTGGGTGACGACGCGCGGGACACCTGCGCGCCGAAGCGGAACGTCCGGTCGTGGGCCATGGAGGCGGACGTTATCGTCACCTCCGGATCGTCACCTCCGGATCTTCACCTCCGGATCGTCACCTCCGACGGCGCTTGAGGAGCCGCGACGCCCACGACCGGACGTCGGGCCAGTACCAGACGATCTCGCGCCCGCGCCGCCCGATCGGCGCGGGGAACCCGAGCCGGCCGTGGCGGAGCTCGTGCACGCGCGGCACGGTGAGCGACGGGAGGCGCGTGACGATCTCGCGCGCGCTGACGACGTCGCGGGGATGGAAGGTGCGCGGGTGCTCGGTCATGACGCGCCGCCGCGAGCGTGGCCGGGCCGACGGCGCTGTCGGCCCGGCCTTGCACGCACGCCTACTCCGACGATGGCGTCATCGCCGCCGGGACCCGTTCGCCGACGCCCGGTCCGCCGTGTGCGGCGGCCGCCTTCCCGGCCGGGATCGGCGAGTAGCCCTCGTACGCGGGCTCGTTGTGGTAGGCGGGCGCGCCGTGCTCGTGGATGTCGAGGCCCTCGATCTCGACCTCCTCGGACACCCGGAGCGTGCGCGTCAGCTTCACGAGGTACATGAGCGCGAGGCCGGCGGCGAGCGTCGCGAACGTGATCGTCAGGCTGCCCTTGAGCTGCGCGACGAGCTGGTTCGTACCGCCGCCGTAGAACAGGCCTTTCACGACGCCCGCGCTCGTGTCCGCGCCGTTCGGGCCGGGGACGCCGTAATTGCCGACGGCGAAGAGCCCGAGGCTGAGCGTCCCCCAGATGCCGGCGGCGCCGTGGACGGCGAACGCGCCGCACGGGTCGTCGACCCGGATCCACTCGGTGAAGTCGACGGCGAGGACGACGACCGCGCCCGCGACCGCCCCGATCGCGATCGAACCCGTCGGCGACACCCAGTAGCACGGGCACGTGATCGCCACGAGCCCGGCGAGCAGGCCGTTGATGCTGATGCCGACGTCGAACTTCTTGGACCGCGGGTAGACCCACGCGATCGCGACCAACGATCCCGCGCACGCGGCCAACGTCGTGTTCGTCGCGATGCGACCGATGCCCTCGAAGTCGAGCGCGGACAGCGTGCTGCCCGGGTTGAACCCGTACCAGCCGAACCACAGGATCACGCCGCCGAGCGCGGCCAGTGTCATGTTGTGGCCGGGCGGCAGTCCGCCGCCGTCGCGCTTGAAGACCCGACCGAGGCGCGGCCCGAGTGCGATCGCGCCCGTGAGCGCGAGCACGCCGCCGATCGTGTGCACGACGGTCGACCCCGCGAAGTCGCGGAACGGCGTGTGCATCGTCGCGAGCCACCCGTTCGGACCCCACACCCAGTGTCCGAAGATCGGGTAGATGAACCCGCTCACCCCGATGCTGTAGATCAGGTCACCCTTGAACCCGGTGCGACCGACCATCGCGCCCGACACGATCGTGCTCGCCGTGTCGGCGAACGCGAACTGGAACAGGAAGAACGCGAGGAACGCGACGCCGGTCGTCCCGTAGGTGTGCGGGATGTTCTGCAGGAAGAAGTAGTGGTAGCCGATCCAGCCGTTCCCGTTGCCGAACATGAACGCGAAGCCGAAGGCCCAGAACAGGATCCCGCACATCGCCGTGTCCGCGATGCACTCGATCATGATGTTCGACACCTCGCGTGTTCGCGCGAAGCCGCCTTCGAGCATCATGAAGCCGGCCTGCATGAAGAACACGAGGAACGCGGTCACGAGGGTCCAGACCGTGTTGATCGGGCTGATGACGTCCGTGGTCTTCGTCGCGGCCTGGTGCAGCATCGACGCGCCGGCGTGCGCGCCGAAGTACCACGTGAACCCGTAGACGGCCGCGAGCACGAGCGCGAGGCCGACCATCTTCCCTGCCAGGTACACACCGAAGAACCGCCGTGACCGTGGGTCGCGGACGCTCTCGGCGAGTCGCATTCGTAGTGTCGTCATGCGTGCATGCTCGACGCGTCGCGTTGCACACCTGTTCGGTGCGCGTTACGCGTTCTCGTCCATGCGCTGACGGCTGTCTGATGATGCTGACGGCGCGCGCGGCCGCGCGAGCGTCGTGACGAGCGCGTCGCGGATTCCACCGAGCCGCGACTCGTCGACGACCTTCCCGCCGTCCACGGAGACGACGTAGAAGGTGTCGATCACCTCGTGCCCGAGCGTCGAGACCTTCGCATGGCGGATGTCGAGCTCGAGCGCGGCGAGTGCGCGCGCGATGCGGTGGAGCACGCCGGGCCCGTCCGCGGTCCGGATCTCGAGGATCGTCGCGTGCTGCGAGCCATCGTTGTCGAACGTGACCCGGGTCTCGGCGCGCCGAGCCGCGGTCGGTCGGCGGAGGAAGGTCGGTGTCGCCGCGCGCTCCTCCACGCGCGCCGCGACCGCGATGCGCCCCGCGAGCGCGGCGTCGAGGTCGGCCTGCACGGCGTGGTTGCGCGCGGCGGCGCGGTCCGACACCACGTCGAACACGGACCACGCCGTCCCGTCGGTGGCCGATCCGGCCCGGGCGGCGCGGACCGCGTACCCGTGCAGGGTCAGCACGCCGACGACGTCGGCGAAGAGCGCGGGGCGGTCCCGCGCGCGCACGCGCACGCGACCGCTCGTCACGTCGATGCCGACGGGCACGTCGACCGGTGCCTCGACGTCGAGGGGAACGTCGCCGGTGAGCCGGTCGCGGACACGTACGGCGAGCGTCGCGACGAGCTCGGCCTTCCACGCGCCCCACGCGGTGTCGCCGGTCGCGAGCGAGTCCGCCTCGGTCAGCGCGTGGAGGAGCGCGAGCAGCTCGACCGACTCGACGGCGTCGGCGACCGCATCGATCGTGGCCGCCTCGTCGAGGTCGCGGCTGGTCGCGACGGCGGGGAGCAGCAGGTGGTGGCGAACGGTGGCGACGAGCGTCTCGACGTCGCGGGCGTCGAAGCCCATGCGGGCGGCGACGATCGCGGCGACCTCCGTGCCGACGTCCGTGTGGTCGCCGGGGAACCCCTTGCCGAGGTCGTGGAGCAGCGCCCCGACGACCAGCAGATCCGGGCGGCCGACGCGCGCGGTGAGCGGCACGGCGCGGGCGACCGCCTCCAGCAGATGGCGGTCGACCGTGTAGCGATGGAACGCGTTGCGCTGGGGCAACGAGCGCACCGCGTCCCACTCCGGGAGGACGCGCGTCCACAGCCCCTGGTGGTCGAGCGCCTCGACGACCGGCACCGCCGCGTCGCCCTCGAGGAGCAACGCGACGAACGCGTCGCGTACGTCGTCCGACCACGGCACGGGCAGCACGGGCGCGTGCTCCGCGAGGCGCGCGGACGCCGCCGGCGCCAGCCGGACGCGATGACGGGCGGCCGCGACCGCGGCCCGCACGAGCAGGCTCGGGTCGCCGGCCGGGTCGGCGTCCGCGGTCAGGTGCACCTCGCCGTGGGCGACGACGAGACCGGGGCCCGCCGCGCGCCTCGGATGCCGCCGGCTGCGCGGGCGGACGCGATGCCAGGCGTCGTCCGCGACCGCGGACACGACGCGACCACATGCAGCGACGCGCGCCATCAGGGCGTCGGCATCCGACGCGCCGAGATCGCCCGCGGCATCGTCCTGGACCTCGAGCAGGAGGCGATCCTCGGCACGGCGCACGCGGCGCTGGAGCGCCACACGTGTCAGCAGCAACGTCGCCGCCGCGCGGTCGAACGCGGGCGACGCCCGTGCACCGGCGATGGCCAGCAGGGCACGGACGACCGTCACGTCGCGGAGCCCGCCCCTCGCCTCCTTCACGTCCGGTTCGAGCAGGTAGGCGACGTCGCCCGCGCGGGCGTGCCGCTCGTCGCACTCGTCGCGCAGCCGGCGGACGAGCGCCCGGCCCGGCTCGTGCCATACGCGCGCTGCACGCGCGATCGCGTCGGTCGCGAGCTGCGCGTCACCGGCAACGACACGCGCGTCGAGCCATCCCAGCGCGACCTTCGGGTCGGCGCGCGCGGCGGCTTCGACCTCCTGCGGCGTGCGCACGCTGTGGTCGAGACGCACGCCCGAGTCCCAGATCGGGTACCAGATGGCTTCCGCGAGGCGCTCGACGTCACGTCGGTCGTGCACGAGCACGAGGTCGAGGTCGCTGAACGGGCACAGCTCCGCCCGGCCGTAGCCGCCGACCGCGACGAGCGCGACGCCGGGTACGTCGTCGAGCAACGCGCTGACCCAAGCGTCGACGGCCTCGGTGTACGCCGCGCAGAACCCGCCGACGTCGAACGGCGTCGCGTCGAGCAGGTCGTCGCGCCGCCCGGTCGGCGAGCTACAGCGCGTCGTCGCCGACGTCACCGGTGCGGATCCGGACGGCGACGTCGACGGGTTGGATCCACAGCTTCCCGTCGCCGATCTTCCCGGTGCGGGCGGCGTCGACGATCGTGTTCGCGACCTTCTCGGCCATGTCGTTCGAGGTGAGCACCTCGATGCGCACCTTCGGCAGGAAGTCGACGCGGTACTCGCCGCCCCGGTACACCTCGGTGTGCCCGCGCTGCTGGCCGTGGCCGCGGACCTCCGTGAGCGTCATGCCCGCCACGTCGATGTCGTGCAACGCGTCCGTGACGGCCTCGACCTTGTGCGGCTTGATCACCGCCACGACGAGCTTCATCGTGTCTCCTCCGAATCGGGGTGTCCGGGTGACGGTACGGATGCTCCGTGGCGCGCGGATCTCGTCGTCGTGACAGCCGTGTTAACAGCGGTGTCGGGAGTGTGTCGGCCGGGATGCGGGGCTCAGGGCTCCGGCGTCGGCACCTCGAGGACCGGCATGCCGGGCGGCGGACCCCACGCGATCGCCGCGCGCGAGAACGCCGAGGCGAGGGCGACCGTCAACGTCACCTCGACCAGCCCGTCCAGGGTCAGCTCGTCGACGAGCTCGCCGCGTAGCGCGTCGTCGACGTCGGCGGGCGAGGTCACGAGCTTCTCGACGTACCGGGCGACGAGCGCGTGCCGGGCGGGCAGCTCGTCGCGGCGCGCGTCGTCCGCGAGCGCGCCGACCTGGTCCTCGGTGAGGCCCTGCTGCTTCGCACCTGCGAAGCGGAGGTTCCTTCAGAGGCCGCAGTCGACGAGCTGCGCGTTGCGGAGGCGACCGACCTCCTTCGTCGGCTGGTCGACGGAGCCGAGCGACCACAGCGTGCCGTAGAGACGGTTGAACGCCGCGTATGCCTCCGGTTGGTGGTCGAGGAACACCATGCTGCCCGCGGGCGGTGCGATCCGGCTCACGCGGCCCCCAGCGCGACACGTGAACGCGACGTCGCGTCGAACAGCGCGATCGCGAGCGTGAGCGCGGTCGCGCCCGCCTCGCCGAGGTGCGCGACGACGCGCGCGCACATGTCGTCGGTGACCGCGTGCGCGTCGATGACGTACATCTCGGTGAACGCGACGCAGGCGCGCTCGCGCTCGTCGAGATCTCGGGATTCGATCGGTGGGACGGTCGTGTCGCGCAGTAGCGTCGCGACGGTCGCGCGGCACAGTGTCAGCAGCCGTGCGTCGAGCGGGCCCGACGTGACGGCACGCTCGAAGTCGCGAAGCCGATCGCGCACGACCGGTTGCCGCGCCAGCAACGCCTCGAAGCGCTCGTGTTCGGCCATCGCGCGCCCG
>DASRES010000048.1 GCA_035651955.1 Acidimicrobiia bacterium | reverse complement strand
ATGTGGAAGCTGACGATCAAGAACGTCCTCGCGCGCAAGGTCCGGTTCCTGCTGACCGGCGTCGCGGTCATGCTCGGGGTCGCGTTCGTCTCCGGCACCCTCGTGCTGACCGCGACGATCTCGCACACGTTCGACAACCTGTTCAGCACGATCTACCAGAACACCGACGCCGTCGTCCGCCAGCAGGCCGCGTTCGGCTCGGGCTTCCAGACGCAGCGCGGGCGCATCGACGCGTCCCTCGTGCCGGTGGTGAGGTCGGCGCCCGGTGTCCAGGCCGCCGACGGCACGGTGCAGGGCTACGCACAGATCATCAACAAGAGCAACAAGACGGTCGGCAAGGCGGGGCAGGGCCCGCCCGCGCTCGGCGTCAGCTGGTTGCCGGACCGTCAGCTCTCGACGTTCCACATCGTCGACGGGCGCGGACCCAAGGCCGCGAACGAGATCGTGATCGACGAGAAGAGCGCGAAGGACGCCGGCTACCGCGTCGGTGACCAGGTCCCGGTCGTCACGAAGACCGGTCGCGCGCCGTACGTGCTCGTCGGGACGGTCGGGTTCGGCAAGGCGAGCAGCCTGCTCGGTGCGACCGTCGTCGGCTTCACACCCGACACCGCGAGCCGCGTGCTCGGCGAGCCCGGGAAGGTCGACGCGATCGACGTCAAAGCCGATTCGGGCGTCTCCCAGGCCCAGGTCGTCCGCAACATCGAGCGGACGCTGAAGGACAAGGGCCTGGACAAGAACGTCGAGGTCCTCACCGGCAAGCAGATCACCGCGGAGAACCAGAGCAACGTCAAGCAGGGACTCTCGTTCTTCAACACGTTCCTGCTCATCTTCGGCGTGGTCGCGCTGCTCGTCGGCTCGTTCATCATCTTCAACACGTTCTCGATCATCGTGGCGCAGCGCACCCGTGAGATGGCGCTGCTCCGCGCGATCGGCGCCGTGCGGAAGCAGGTCGTCGGCGGGGTGCTGTTCGAGTCGGTCCTCGTCGGCATCGTCGCCTCGACGATCGGCTTCGTCGGAGGCATCGCGCTCGCGGGCGGGTTGAAGGGTCTTCTGGCCGCGCTCGGCATCGACATCCCCGCCGGCGGGATCGTCGTGCCCGCCAGCGCGGTGATCTGGGCCTACGTGACGGGGCTCGTGGTGACCGTGATCGCGGCAGTCGCGCCCGCGTTGCGCGCGTCGCGCATCCCACCGGTCGCCGCGATGCGCGACGTCGCGATCGACCGGTCGAGCACGTCACCCGTTCGGATCCTGTCCGGCGGTGTCGTCACGGCAATCGGGATCGCGATGCTCCTCGGCGGCCTGTTCGGGTCGCAGATCGCGCTCGTCGGCGTCGGTGCCGCGGTCATCTTCCTCGGCGTCGCGATCCTCGGTCCGGTGCTCGCACGACCGATCGTCAGCGCGCTCGGCGTACCGGTCCGTGCGATGCGCGGCGTGACGGGCCAACTCGCGCGCGACAACGCGACGCGCAACCCGAAGCGGACGTCCGCGACCGCGGCCGCGCTGATGATCGGCGTCGCGCTCGTCGTCTTCATCACGATCTTCGGCGCCTCGATCCGCTCGTCGGTGAACGCGGCGATCGACCAGTCGATGAAGGCGGACTACGTCGTCACGTCGCAGGGCTTCGGGCAGGGACAGCTCCCGCTGACGCTCGAGAACCAGCTGAAGACCGTCTCGGGCGTGAAATCGGTGTCCGGCGTGCGCACCGGTGAGGTGAAGATCAACGGCTCGGTGAAGATGCTCATCGCGGTCGACCCACAGCAGGTGAACTCGCTGTTCGACCTGCTCGTGTCGAAGGGCAACATCACGGATCTCGGTACGGACGGGATCGCGATCCAGAAGACCACCGCGAGCGACAACAACTGGAAGCTCGGCGACCAGGTCCGCGTGCAGTTCGCGCAGACCGGCTCGAAGACGCTGCGGGTCGCCGCCATCTTCGACCAGACGGGTGTGGGCAACTACGTCGTCAGCAACGCGACGTACGCGGCGAACTTCCCGGACCAGTTCAACAGCCAGATCTACATCCGGACCGAGGGGGGCCCGAACGCGCAGGTGCGGCAGGGTCTCGAGCAGGTCGTCAAGCAGTACCCGGCCGGGAAGCTGCAGGACCGCGCCGAGTTCAAGCACTCCCAGGGCGACCAGGTGAACCAGTTCCTCAACCTGGTGTACGTGCTGCTGATGTTCGCGATCGTCATCGCGGTGTTCGGCATCGCCAACACGATCGGGCTGTCGGTGATCGAGCGGACGCGTGAGGTCGGCCTGTTGCGTGCGGTCGGCATGTCGCGGCGCCAGCTCCGTTCGACGATCCGGTGGGAGTCGGTGCTCGTCGCGTTGCTCGGCGCGGTGCTCGGTCTCGTCGTCGGCATCTTCTTCGGGTGGGCAATGGTCACGGCGTTGAGCGACCAGGGCATCAACAAGCTCGCCTTCGCGCCGGTGTCGCTCGTCGTGATCGTCGTCATCGCGGGCATCTTCGGCGTGCTCGCGGGCGCGTTGCCCGCGCGACGGGCCGCGAGGCTCGACGTGCTGCGCGCGGTGACCACGGAGTAGTCACCTGAGCATGCAGGTCCCCCCCGTGCCCGGCGGCGCCGCCCTCGTCGACGGCGCCGCCGGTGCGCGTCCCCGGGACCGCGACGCCATCCCGGCCGTGGGGCTCTTCGGCCGGCTCCCACCGGTCGCGTGGCTCCGGCGGCATCGGGCGGTCCACGACGTGCTGCTGGCGTTGGCGTACCTCGGCATGGCGATCGCGTCGCTCAACCCGCGCACCGGCGTGTCCGCACGACACGCGACGGACGCCGGCGCGTACGTCCTGGTGTCGATCGTCGCGCTCGGGATCGTCGTGCGCCGCCGCGCGCCGATCGCCGCGCTCGTCGTCGCCGTCGTCGCGACGTCGATCTTCAACTTCCTCGGCTACGCGCAGGGTCCGTCGACGCTCGCGGTCGCGTACCTCGTCGGCTGCGTCGCGGTGTCAGAGCCCCGGTCGGTCTCGCTGGCGATGCTCGCGTTCGCGGGCGTCGCCGCGCTCGGCAACGGCTTTGGTCACTTCGTCGGCAACTCGGTCCTCTTCGTCGCCGGGTGGGCCCTGGGTGACAACGTGCGGACACGCCGCGCGTACGTCGCGGAGCTGGAGGCGCGCGCGGCGCGGCTCGAGGTCGAGCGGGAGGAGCAGGCCCGCGCGGCCGTGCGCGAGGAGCGGGCGCGGATCGCGCGCGAGCTGCACGACGTCGTCGCGCACCACGTCAGCGTCATGGTCGTGCAGGCGGGGGGCGCGCGCCGGCTCGTCGATCGCCGGCCCGATCAGGCACGCGAGGCGCTGACCACGATCGAGGAGACCGGTCGCGACGCGCTGACCGAGATGCGTCGGCTGCTCGGCATGCTGCGCACCGTCGTCCCGGACGACGTCGGCCGTCGTCCGCAGCCCAGCATCGGCGAGCTCGGCCGGTTGGTCACGCAGATGCGCGACGCCGGCCTGGACGTCGAGCTCGCGGTGGAGGGCGACGCCGAGGAGGTCCCGGCCGCGGTCGACCTGTCGGTGTACCGGATCGTGCAGGAGGCGCTGACGAACACGCTGAAGCACGCGGGCCCGGCGCACGCGCGCGTGAACGTGCGGTACGGCGACCACCACGTCGACGTCGAGGTCGTCGACGACGGCCGTGGCGCCGCCGCCGTCGCGGCACGCGGTGTCGGCAACGGCACCGGCAGCGGCCACGGGCTCGTCGGGATGCGCGAGCGCGTCGCGCTCTTCGGCGGCGAGATCAGTGCGGGTCCACGGGCGGGCGGCGGGTTCGCGGTGCAGGCGTCGCTGCCGTGGAAGGGAACGCGCGCCGTCGAGCGCGAGCGTTCACGAGGCTCATGATCCGGGTGCTCGTCGCCGACGACCAGCCGCTCGTGCGCAACGGGTTCCGGATGATCCTCGACGCCGAGGACGACGTCGAGATCGTCGGCGAGGCGAGCGACGGGTACGAGGCCGTCGACCTCGCCGAGCGCCACCACCCCGACGTCGTGCTCATGGACGTGCGCATGCCGAACCTCGACGGTGTCGAGGCGACGCGCCGGATCGCCGACGCGCAGGACGGGGGAGACGGCTGCCCCGTCCGTGTCCTCGTCCTCACGACGTTCGACCTCGACGAGTACGTCGTCGAGGCGCTGCGTGCCGGCGCGAGCGGCTTCCTGTTGAAGGACGTGTCGCCCGAGGACCTCGTCGGCGCGATCCACGTGGTCGCCGCGGGTGAGGCGATCGTGGCGCCTTCCGTGACCCGACGCCTGCTCGACCGATTCGCGTCGAACCTCCCGCCGTCGTCACCCGCGCCTGCCCCCGGACTCGACGCGCTCACCGAGCGCGAGGTCGAGGTGCTCGTGCTCATGGCGCGGGGGAAGTCGAACGCGGAGATCGCACACGACCTCGTCGTCGCCGAGACGACCGTGAAGACGCACGTCGGCCGCGTCCTGACGAAGCTCGGTGTGCGCGACCGCGTGCAGGCCGTCGTCTTCGCGTACGAGGCCGGGCTCGTCCACCCGCGAGGTCGCTGACGGCAACCACAATTGTGGCTCGGCGCGCTCTCTGAGCGCGGATCCACAATTGTGACGACCTGGGGCGCTACTCGAACTGCTTGCGGACGCGCTCGTCCTTCTCGCGCACCGCGCTCGCGAGATCCCGCTGGTCGGCCTCGACCATCTCGCGCAGCGACGGGTTCGACGCCGCGAGGATCCGCACGGCAAGGAGGCCGGCGTTGCGTGCGTTGCCCACCGCGACGGTCGCGACCGGGATCCCGGCGGGCATCTGCACGATCGACAGCAGCGAGTCGAGCCCGTCGAGACGCGACAGCGGGACGGGCACGCCGATCACCGGCAGCGGCGTCATGGACGCGGTCATGCCCGGCAGGTGCGCCGCCCCGCCCGCGCCGGCGATGATCACCCGCAACCCGCGCTCCACGGCAGTGCGCGCGTACTCGTACATCACGTCCGGTGTGCGGTGCGCGGAGACGATGCGTACCTCGTGCGGCACCGTGAACCCGGTCAGCACGTCGATCGCGCCCTGCATGACGGGGAGGTCGGAGTCGCTGCCCATGATGACCCCGACGAGCGGCGTGGACATCCCTTCACGGTACCGTGTGCCCGTGCAGACCCGACTGACCGACGCGCTCGGCATCGAGCACCCTGTGATGCTCGCGGGCATGGGTGGCGTGTCGTACAGCGCGCTCGTCGCCGCGGTGTCGGGCGCGGGCGGGTTCGGATGCCTCGGCGCGTCGACGATGCGTGCCGAGCAGCTGGTCGACGAGATCCGCGCGGTGAAGGCCGCGACCAGCAAGCCGTTCGGCGTCGACCTGCTCACCGCGATGCCGGATCAGATGCGCGCGAACGTCGACATCCTCGTGCGCGAGGGCGTTCCCGTGCTCGTCGCGGGACTCGGCGTGCCGCGCGAGGTCGTGGACGAGTGCCACCGCCATTCGATCCTCGTCGTCAACATGTGCGGCAAGGTCCGCCACGCGCTCGCCGCCGTCGACGCCGGGTGCGACCTCGTCGTCGCACAGGGCACCGAGGCCGGTGGCCACACCGGCACGGTCGCGACGATGCCGCTCGTGCCGCAGATCGTCGACGCGGTCGGCGAGCGTGTCCCGGTCGTCGCGGCGGGCGGGATCTTCGACGGACGCGGACTCGCCGCCGCGCTCGCGCTCGGCGCCGACGGCGTGTGGGTCGGGACGCGGTTCATCGCCACGCCCGAGGCGCGTTCGGCGGTGGGCTACAAGGACGCGCTCCTGCGCACCGCGGAGGACGGGACGGTGATCAGCCGGGCGTTCACGGGCAAGACGCTGCGCGCGGTGCGCAACGACACGACGCGGTACTTCGAGCAGCATCCCGACGAGCTCGCGC
>DASRES010000047.1 GCA_035651955.1 Acidimicrobiia bacterium | reverse complement strand
CTGCGAGAGGAACCGCTCGATGCGCCGGGCCCGGCCGACGATGACCTTGTCCTCCTCGGAGAGCTCGTCGATGCCGAGGATGGCGATGATGTCCTGCAACTCCTTGTACCGCTGGAGGATCTGCTTCGTCCGGTTCGCGATGTCGTAGTGCTCCTGGCCGATGTACTCCGCCGCGAGGATCCGCGACGTGGAGTCGAGCGGGTCGACCGCCGGGTAGATGCCCTTCTCCGACACCGGACGGGACAGCGTGGTCGTCGCGTCCAGGTGGGCGAACGTGGTGTGCGGCGCGGGGTCGGTGATGTCGTCCGCGGGCACGTAGATCGCCTGCATCGAGGTGATCGAGTGGCCCCGGGTGGACGTGATCCGCTCCTGCAGCTGGCCCATCTCGTCGGCCAGCGTCGGCTGGTACCCCACTGCGGAGGGCATGCGGCCGAGCAGCGTCGACACCTCGGAGCCGGCCTGCACGAACCGGAAGATGTTGTCGACGAACAGCAGCACGTCCTGGTTCTGCACGTCGCGGAAGTACTCGGCCATCGTGAGCGCGGACAGCGCGACGCGCAGCCGTACGCCCGGCGGCTCGTCCATCTGCCCGTAGACGAGCGCGGTCTTCTCGATGACGCCCGACTCGGTCATCTCCAGCCAGAGGTCGGTGCCCTCACGCGTGCGCTCGCCGACGCCCGCGAACACCGACACACCACCGTGCTGCGTCGCGACCCGCTGGATCATCTCCTGGATGAGGACGGTCTTGCCGACGCCCGCGCCGCCGAACAGGCCGATCTTGCCGCCCTGCACGTACGGCTCGAGCAGGTCGATGACCTTGATCCCGGTCTCGAACATCTGCGCGCGCGGCTCGAGCTGGTCGAACGGCGGCGGCTCGCGGTGGATCTCCCACCGGTCGTCGATGTTCGTCAGCTCGTCGGCCGGCACGTCGAGCGGCTCGCCGATGACGTTGAAGACGTGGCCGAGCGTCCCCTGACCGACCGGGACGGTGATGCCGCGGCCGGTGTTGCGGACGACCGCGTTGCGGCGCAGGCCGTCCGTCGGCTTGAGGCAGATGGCGCGCACACGACTGTCGCCGATCTGCTGCGCGACCTCGGCCGTGATCGTGATCGTCCGTCCCTCGAGATCGACATCCGTCTCGAGCGCGGTGTTGATCTCGGGCAGCCCGTCGGGCGGGAACTCGACGTCGATCACCGGTCCGGCGATCGCGACGACCCGCCCTTCCTTGAGCTGACGCTGCTGCTGCGCCTGCGTCTCGGCCGTGATGGTCATCTCGCGCTCCTGGTTGCGGTGCTCTGGGTGCGTTGCGTCGGGCAGTCGGTCGGTCAGGTGGTCGAAGTGGCGGCGCGCCGGCTCGCGAGCTCGTCGGCGAGGAGACGGTCGGGCTCGTCGTGGGGACCGCCGCCGCGCAGGGCCTCCGCGCCACCGACGACCTCCATGATCTCGGTGGTGATCGAGTCCTGGCGGGCGCGGTTCATCCGCCGCGTGTACGTCGTGATCAAGTCCTCGGCGTTGTCGGTCGCGGCCTTCATCGCGCGCTGGCGGGCGGCCTGCTCCGACGCGGCAGCGTCGAGCATCGCGGCGAACAGGCGTGCTTCGACGTAACGGGGCAGCAGGCGCTCGAGGATCGCGCCGGGTTCGGGCTCGAACTCGTACGGCGCCTGCACCTCACCGTCGCGTGAGCCCGCCTCGGCCAGGCCGAGCTCCTCGCGGTCGAGCGGCATGAGCGGCACCAGCTCGACGGTCTGCGAACCGGCCGAGACGAAGCGCGTGTACGCAACCTCGACGCGGTCGTAGCGCTCCTCCTCGAAGGCCTCTGTGATCGCCGCCGCGACGCGCTTCGCATCGGCGTACTGCGGCTGCTCGCTGAAGCCGGAGAACGACGCGTCGATGTCGTAGTCGCGGAAGCGGAAGTAGCTCTCGGCCTTCCGCCCCACGAGCACGAGCGCGTACTCGCGGCCCTGCGCGACCTGCGCCTGCAACGCACGCTCGGCAGCGCGGATCACCGAGGTGTTGTACGCACCGCACAAGCCACGGTCGGCGGCGAGCACGACGTACGCGACGCGCCGCACTTCGCGCGGGACGAGGAGCGGGCTGTCGAGGTCGCTGCCGCCGCCGGCGAGGTTCGCGATGACGTGCGTGATCTGCTCGCTGTACGGACGGGCGGCTTCGACGCGTCCCTGCGCGCGGACGATGCGACTCGCCGCGATGAGCTCCATCGCGCGCGTGATCTTCATCGTCGACTGCACGCTGCGGATGCGTCGCCGCAGGATGCGTTCCTGACCGCCCGCCATGCCCCGTCAGACCTCGCGCCGTGCCTCGTGCCCGGTCGTGTCGATCGTCGCCACGAACGTCGCCTTGAAGTCGTCGACCGCCCGCCGCAGCGCCTCCTCGTCGGGGAGCGTGCCCTTGGTGCGGATCTGGTCGAGCATGTCGGCGTGCCGGCCCTCGAAGTAGTCGAGGAGGTCGGCCTCGAAGCGTCGGACCTCCGCCACGGGGAGGTCGTCGAGCGCGCCCGACGTGCCGCAGAAGATCGAGAGGACCTGCTTCTCGACCGGCATCGGCGAGTTCAGCGGCTGCTTCAACAGCTCCGTCAGCCGGTAGCCCCGGTCGAGCTGCGCCTTCGACACGGCATCGAGCTCGGAGCCGAACGTCGCGAACGCCTCGAGCTCGCGGAACTGCGCGAGGTCGAGCTTCAGCGTCCCGGCGACCTCCTTCATCGCCTTGATCTGCGCGGCGCTCCCGACGCGCGACACCGAGATGCCGACGTCCACGGCGGGGCGCACACCCGACTTGAAGAGGTCGTCCTGGAGGTAGATCTGGCCGTCGGTGATCGAGATGACGTTGGTCGGGATGTACGCCGACACGTCGCCCGCCTTCGTCTCGATGATCGGCAGCGCGGTCAGCGAGCCGCCGCCCCGCTCGTCGTTCAGCTTGGCGGCCCGCTCGAGCAGCCGGCTGTGGAGGTAGAAGACGTCGCCCGGATACGCCTCGCGGCCCGGCGGACGGCGGAGCAGCAGCGAGAGCTGGCGGTACGCCTCGGCCTGCTTCGAGAGGTCGTCGTAGACGATCAGTGCGGCGTCGCCGTTGTCCATCCAGTGCTGACCCATCGCGCACCCGGCGTACGGCGCGAGGTACTTGAACACCGCCTCCTCCGACGCAGGCGCGTTCACGACGACCGTGTAGTCCATCGCGCCGTGCGACTCGAGCGTCGCGACCGTCTGCGCGACGGTCGAACCCTTCTGGCCGACCGCGACGTAGATGCACTTCACGCCGGTGCCGCGCTGGTTGAGGATCGTGTCGATCGCGACGGTCGTCTTGCCCGTCTTGCGGTCGCCGATGATCAGCTCACGCTGACCGCGACCGATGGGCGTCATCGCGTCGATGGCTTTGATGCCCGTCTGCAACGGCTCGTGGACCGGCGTGCGGCCGACGATGCCGGGCGCCTGGACCTCGAGGCGGCGCTCCTCCGTCGCGTTGATCGGACCCTTGCCGTCGACGGGCTCGCCGAGCGGGTTCACCACGCGCCCGATCAGCGCGTCGCCGACGGGGACCGACAGGATGCGGCCCGTCGCCCGGACCGCGGCGCCCTCCTCGATCTCGTCGACCTCACCGAGCACGACCGCGCCGATCGAGTCCTCGTCCAGGTTCAGCGCGAGGCCGAGCATGCCGCCCTCGAACTCGAGCAGCTCGTTCACCGCGGTCTCGGGCAGGCCCGCGACGCGCGCGATGCCGTCGCCGACGAGGAGCACCCGGCCGACCTGTCCCTTCGCGAGCGACGGCTGGAACGTGTCGACGTGCTTGCGCAGCGCGGCCGCGATCTCGTCGGCGTTGATCGTCAGCTCGGGCATGTCAGATCTGCTCCTTCAGCTGCTCGAGGCGGTGGCGCACCGAGCCGTCGATGACGACGTCACCGACGCGCGCCACGATCCCGCCGAGCACGGTCGGGTCGATCACGACCTTGATCTCCACCTGCTTCCCGGTCGCGCGGGCGAGCGCGGCGGCGAGTCGCTGCTGCTGACCGGCGTCGAGCGGCACCGCGCTGCGGACCTCGGCGACCTCCTGATCGCGCTCCTGCGCGGCCTCGCTGACGAAGCGATCGACGATCACGGGCAGGTCGTGGGCGCGGCCCGCGGCGACGACCATCCCCGCGAGCGCGATCGACGCGGGCAGCGCCTTGCCGCCCATCAGCTCCTCGATCACCGCGATGCGCCGCTCCGCGGGGAGCGCCTGGTCGGTCAACGCCATGCGCAGGTCGTCGAAGCTCTCGAACGCGCGGGCGAACCGGTAGAGCTCGTCCTCGATGTCCGTGAGGTAGCCCTCCGCCCGGGCCACCTCCAGGAACGCGTTGGCGTACGCCTCGACGCGGTCGCTCATACCTTCGCTCCCGCGATGCTGATGGTCGCGCTCGCCGCTCGGCGGGATACCCGCCTCGCGGCCGCTCGCCGCTCTGTGCTCATGACGTCGATACCTGGTTGATGTAGCTCTCGATCAGGGCCAGCTGCGTGTCACGGTCGAGGTTGCGCTCGACGACCTTCTCGGCGAGCTCGATCGACAGGTCGGCGACCCGGGTCTGCAGGTCGCCCATCGCGCGCTCGGTCGCGAGACGGATGTCGTCACGGGCGCGCGCCCGCACGTCCGCCGCGTCCGCCTCCGCACGCGCGAGCAGGTCCTTGCGGACCTGGTCGGCCGCCTGCCGCGCCTCCTCGATGATGCGACCCGCCTCCGCGCGCGCGTCCGCGAGCTGGCGCCGGTACTCCTCGAGGGACTGCTCGGCCTCCTGCCGCGCCGACTCGGCGCGCTCCAGGTCGTCCCGGATCCGCTGCTCGCGGTCCGCGAGGGCCTTCTTGATCGCGGGGAACGCGAACTTCCACAGCAGCGCGAGCACGATGAAGAACGCGATCGCGCCCCAGAGGATCTCCTTTCCCTCCGGGATGATCGGGTTCTTGGCCGTGACGTTGGTGGTGTTCTCCGCGGCCAGCACAACGAGATGCACGTCGACCTCCGTACCCTCGGGTCACGAACGCTCGCCCGGTGAGGGTCGGCCGGGCGCGTCGAAGCTCGGTCCTAGCCCTTCGCGAGGAAGAAGAGGACGAAGCCGAAGAGCGCGAGCGCCTCGGTGAACGCGATGCCGAGGAACATCGTCGTGCGGACCGGGCCCTGCATCTCGGGCTGGCGGGCCATGGCGGTGATCGCCGAGCCCACGACGTAGCCGATGCCGATGCCCGGGCCGATGGCCGCGGCGCCGTACGCGATGCCCGCGCCGATGGCCGACAGACCCTTCTGGAGCTCACCCGGGTTCTGGGCGGCGAGGTGGAGCAGGGACATTGGTGCTTCTCCTTGGTTACCGACGAGCTCAGTGCTCGGGGTTGACGGACTCGGCGATGTAGACGGCGGTGAGCAGCGTGAAGATGTACGCCTGCAGGAACGCGACGAGGATCTCGAACGCGGTGACCGCGATGTTCAGCGCGAACGGACCGATCGCGATGAGCGGTGCGTTCTTCAGCGCGTAGGCCGTCAGCAACGCCATCGCGGTGAGCAGGATGTGGCCCGCCATCATGTTGGCGAGGAGTCGGACGGCCAGCGAGAACGGCCGCACGATGAACACGGACACGATCTCGATCGGCGTCACCAGCACGTAGAGCGGCAACGGGACGCCGGGCGGGAAGATGTGGTGGGTGACGTACTTGAAGCCCTGCGTCTTGAACCCCGCGATGATCATGATCACGTACGTCTGCAGCGCCAGGTAGAAGGGGATGGCGAAGCGCGACGTCGGCGGGAACTGGATGACCGGGATGACCTCCCAGAGGTTCAGGAACAGGATGTAGAAGAAGAGCGCGCCGAGGAACGGTGTCCAGCCGCTCGCGTTCGGGCCGATGACGTCCTTCGCGATCCCGCGGTCGACGAACTCGTAGCCCATCTCGACAACGTTCTGGAGTCCGTGCGGGACGAGCTTCATCTTCCGCGAGCCCTGCACGAAGAGCCACACGACGAGCAGCGCGGAGACGAGGCAGAAGATGCCCGTCTTGTTCAGCGCGAACGGCGTTCCCTTGAACGCGACGTCCTTCCAGCGGAAGATCTCGTCGATCGGCGGGAAGACGAACGCAGCGAGCACGCCCACTACTCCTTGTTGTTCCACGGGTCGGGCGACGGGCTGCCGCCGGCGAGGACCGGACGGTGGTGCCGGCGCGGCGCGGCCGCCGGCTTCAGACCGGGCGCCGCGAGCGAGAGACTGACGTAGCGCATCTCCCACACGAGCAGGCCCAGGTGCGTCACCGCGACGGTGACGACGAGGACGGGCAGGTCGATCCAGCTCAGACGCTCGAGACCGACGACGATCGCGGCGAGCGCACCGAGACGCACCACGTACCCGCCGAGGACCGCGGCGTACACCGCGCCGAGGCCCTTGCCCGCGGACCAGCCGACGAGACGGGCCGCGACGAGGAAGTTGAGCGCGACGAGCACCAACGCCACGAACGCGCTCACCGCGCCGTCGACTCCCCGGATCACACCCGCGAGGAGCACGACGAGCGGCGCGACGATCGCCGCGCGGCGCACGAGGTCCCCCGCGACCTGGGACTCGTACGCGTGTGCCGGTACTACACCGGCCTCCCCCGTGTTCATGCTCGCCGCCGCGTCCACGGCTTCCCCTCGTCCTCCCGGGCGCAGCGCGCCTGGTACTCGTAGAACGAGGTGACGAACGTCCCCGCGACGCCGAAGCACGCGAGCGCGAGCATGAGGACGGGGCGCGTACCGAGCCACCGGTCCAGGCCGTACCCGATCAGGCCCAGCAGCAGCGGTGCAACGACGAACGTGAGGGCCTGGGTCAGGCCGTCGTTGTGTCCGACTGCAGGTGTCGCTCGCCGCTCGCCGACTCTCACCCGGTCTCCCTCGATGCGCCCGCGCGTGCCCGCGCGCGGCTCGGGCAGCGGGCTTTGTGAAACGATTCCCAATCTAACGGAGCGCCTCGCAGGGTGCAACTCGCTGCGATGACAGCCCAGGTACGGGGCGTGGCGGCGCACGGTGGCGGTGGGCCGCGCCCCCTACACCGACCGGCCGGACCGGGGGCCGCGGCCACGGCGTGTCCGCGGCGCCGGGCCGTGCGCGCCGACCGCGACCCGCGCCCCCCGCCGGCGGGACTCGAGGTCGACGACCGCGTCGTCGGTGCCGTCCCCGTCGGCGGCGACGACCGGATCGCCGTGCCCGCGGCGGGCCTCCCGCGCGCCGGGGTGGAAGACGGCGTACAGCAACAGCCCGAGGCCGAGCACCCCGACCGGGACCAGGCCGTTGCCCCGCTTCACGTACAGCGGCAGCAGCGCGAGCGCGGAGAGCAACGCGGTCCAGGACCACAGGATCACGACCGTGCGACGGGGGCCGTGGCCGAGGCGCATCAGACGATGGTGCAGGTGGTTCTTGTCCGCGACCGCGAACGACTGGCGTCTCGCGACGCGCCGGACGAACGAGAACGCGGTGTCCAGCATCGGGACGCCGAGGATGACGACCGGGATGAACAACGGCGCGTAGAAGAAGTACGTCTGCCCCGGGTACACGTAGTCGGCCCGGCCGCCGATCGTGATCGTCATCGTCGCCATGAGGAGCCCGAGGAACAGCGCGCCCGCGTCGCCCATGAAGATGCGCGCCGGGTTGAAGTTGAACGGCAGGAACCCGAGACACACGCCGACCGCGATGATGGCGACGAGCGGCGCGATGTTCGACCCCTCGAGGAACCCGCCCTTGAAGAGCCGGTCCGAGTAGAGGAACAGCGCCGAGCCGGCGATGATCACGATGCCCGCCGCGAGCCCGTCGAGCCCGTCAATCAGGTTGATCGCGTTCGCCATCACGACGACGGTGATGACGGTGACGAGCGGCGCGAGGTCGGGCGACAGCACCACCGTGCCGAAGCTCGAGAACGGGACGTGGAAGAACAGCATCTGCACGCCCATGATCGACAGGATGCTGCCGCTCAGCACCTGACCCGCGAGCTTCGCCGGCGGTGACATCTCGCGGAAGTCGTCGATCGCGCCGACGACGAACATGACGGCCGCCGCGAGCATCAGCCCGACCGGCTCGGACGACCCCCGGAACATCTCGTGGAACTGCGGGATCCTCGACGCGACGGCCATCGCGACGAGGAACCCCGCGAACATCGCCGCGCCACCGAGCGACGGCATCGGGCGCGTGTGCATCTTGCGCGGGTCGGGCATCGCGACCGCGCCGACGCGCAACGCGAGCCAGCGGACCAACGGCGTCAACAGCGCCGTCGTGCACGCAGCGACCGCGAGGACGACCGCGTATCCGCCCATCTATGTCTTCTCGCTCACTCCGTCGCTGCAGCGCTCGGGTGTCCGGCCTGCGCGACGCGTATCCGTCGTTCGCTGGCGAGCTCCCTGCGCTCCTCCGTCGCTCCGGTCGCCGCATCCCGCTCACGAAGTGGCGCGGTTGGGGAACACACGTTCACCCTGGGCGCTCCGGTCGCCGCATCCCGCTCACGAAGCAGCGCGGCCCGAAGACGTACGTTCACCCCGGTCGCTCCGGTCGCCGCATCCGGCTCCCGCGACGTCGCGCCCATCAGTGCTCCGGGTAGGGCGTGAACTTGGAGCAGAGGCGGTTCGCCGACTCGTGGACGTCGGCCGCGACGTCGGGGTCGTCGACCGCACGCAGGACCCGGGCGATCAGCGACGCGATCTCGGCCATCTCGGGCTCCCCCATCCCCGCGGTCGTGACCGCCGCCGTGCCGAGGCGCAGGCCGCTCGTCACGAACGGCTTCTCGGGGTCGTTCGGGATCGTGTTCATGTTGCACGTGATCCCGGCCCGATCGAGTGCCTGCTGCGCGACCTTGCCCGTCACGCCGAACGGACGCAGGTCGACGAGCATCAAGTGGTTCTCCGTGCCGCCCGAGACGATGCGCAGGCCTTCCTCGGCGAGCGCACCCGCGAGTGCCTGCGCGTTGCGCACGACGCTCGTCGCGTAGTCACGGAACGACGGCTGCGCGGCCTCGTGGAACGCCACGGCCTTCGCCGCGATGACGTGCATGAGCGGCCCGCCCTGGAGACCCGGGAACACCGTCTTGTCGATGATCGTGGCGTACTGCTCGCGGCACAGGATCGCGCCGGCGCGCGGTCCGCGCAGCGTCTTGTGCGTCGTGAACGTGACGACGTCCGCGTACGGGACGGGCGACGGGTGCGCGCCACCGGCGACGAGCCCTGCGATGTGCGCGGCGTCGACGATGAGCAGCGCGCCCACGTCGTCGGCGATCGAGCGGAACGCGGCGAAGTCGATCAGACGCGGGTACGCGGTCGCGCCCGCGATGATCGCCTTGGGCCGTTCGCGGCGCGCGACGTCGCGGACCTCGTCGTAGTCGAGCACCTCGCTCTGCGCGTCGACGCCGTACGCGACGAAGTCGTAGAAGCGGCCGCTGAAGTTCACCGGCGACCCGTGCGTGAGGTGACCGCCCTGGTCGAGGCGCATGCCCATGACCTTGTCGCCCGGTTCGAGCAGCGCGAAATAGACGGCCATGTTGGCGCTCGCACCCGAGTGCGGCTGCACGTTCGCGTGCTCGGCGCCGAACAGCTCCTTGGCCCGCGCGCGGGCGAGCTCCTCGGCCTCGTCGACGACGAAGTTCCCGCCGTAGTACCGCTTGCCCGGGTAGCCCTCCGAGTACTTGTTGGTGAGCACCGACCCCTGCGCGGCCATCACGGCGCGCGAGGTGAAGTTCTCCGACGCGATGAGCTGGATCGTCGTGTTCTGGCGCTCCCGCTCACGGCCGATGACGTCCGCGATCGCGGGGTCGGTCGCCGCGAGCGGGTCGGTTCCGGTGGTCATGCTCGCTCGGCCTCCTCGATCTCGGCGATCTCCTCGAGCCGGCGCACGTGCCGGCCGCCCTCGAACGCGGTGTCGAGCCACAGCTGGAGGATCTCCTCCGCCAGCTCGGGCGCCACGATCCTCGCGCCGAGCGACAGGACGTTCGCGTCGTTGTGCTGACGGGACATCCGCGCCGTGTACAGGTCGTTGCAGAGCGCGGCGCGCACGCCACGGATCTTGTTCGCGGTGATCTGCTCACCCTGCCCGCTGCCGCCGAGGACGATGCCGCGGTCCGCCTCGCCCGACGCGACCGCGCGCGCGACCGCGGCGCAGAACGGCGGGTAGTCGACCGGCTCTTCCGACGACGTCCCCAGGTCGTCGACCTCGTGACCGCGCTCCTTCAGGACGGCGACGAGGTGATGCTTGAGCGGGTACCCGGCGTGATCGGACCCGACGGCGACACGCATGTCCGCGCAGTGTAACGCCGGGTCCTCGACCGCCCCCGGAGGCTGGTGAGCCCGCGCGTTCAGTCGCCCAGCTCGGCGGCGGTCCCGTTGCGGCGCCGGTCGGCGCGGGGCGATCGGCGCTCGCGCGGGTCGAGACCGTCGTCGACGACGTCGAAGGCCGCGACGTCGACATCCGCGGGATCGGGCCCCTTCACGCTCCGGTAGATCGACGTCCCGAGGTGGAACAGCTCCTCGAAGTAGCGCTTGCTCTGCGTCGCGATGATCCCGAGGCTCAGGAGCTGCACGGAGAGCAGGAGACTGATCCCGAAGATGAAGAACGTGTGCGGTGCCTCGTGCCACGCGTTCTGGATCGCGCCCGTGAACCCGTAGTTGCCGAACGCCGACTTGTGGCCGTACTGCTGGGCGACGTGCCACACCACCCACCCGCCCGTGTAGAGCGACAGCGCGAGGAGGACGAGCCCCGGGAGGATGAAGAAGAGGAACGGCCGGAAGATGAACGCGCTGAACAACGACGACAACGTCGTCCGTCGCACACGCAGCGATCCGCGGCGCCGTACGCCACCGGTCGACTGGAACGACCAGTCGAGGTGCGCGGGGATCTCGACGATCCGGGCGCGCAGCACACGCGCCTTGTAGATGATCTCGGTGTTGATGTCGGTGTCCATCGCCTTGAGGCTCAGGCTGCGGAGGAACCGACCGTCGTAGACCCGGACCATCCCGGTCACGGTGGACAGGTCACCACCGGCCGCGAACGCGAGCAGCTTGTTCGCCCAGCGGCTCGCCTGGCGGCGCAGGAACGGGATGTTCGTCGTCCGCCCGCCGTGCATGTACGGCGACGCGATCACGATGCGCGCACGCGTGTCCTGGATCGTGTAGAGCAGCCGCCCGATGTGGTCGGGCGCGTAGCTCAGGTCGCAGTCGATGACGACGACGAAGTCACCACGCGACGCGTTGAACGCGTATCGGAGCGCCTGACCGAGCCGGAAGTTGACCCGGTGGTGGAGCACGCGCACGCCGGGCTCCGTCGCCGCGAACTCCTCGGCGAGATCGCCCGTACGGTCGCTGCTGCCGTCGTTCACGACGATCAGCTCCCACCGGTACAGGTCCTCGAGCGTGCGCATGTAGTCGCACAGCGTCCGGAGGCTCTGCCGGATGATCGCCTCCTCGTTGAACGCGGGGACGATCACCGAGACGAGCGGCCGGTCCTCCGGACGGCGCGGCGGCAGCTGCACCGGGTCCGGGATCGGGGTGGGCACGGCGTCGGGAGGGTGCTCGGTCGTCACCGCGAGACGGCTCCGTCGTGCTCCGGGACGTAGTCGAAGCGGGGCTGCACGGTGCGGAGGTCCGTGCGCGCGTCGAGCGCGGCGGCGTGCTCCCCCACCGGGCGCACGTCGAAGGCATTCGTGAGGAGGTCGAGGCTCATTGCGACCGTGTCGAGCTTGCGCGGCAACGGCAGGTCCATGCCGGGGAAGAACGCGAGCGCGTCGACGTCGTCCGCGGCGAGGAAGTCGAGCGGGTGCAACAGGATCGACGGACCGACGCGCGCCGCGCGACACATCGCGAGCGCGCCGCGGAAGTACGCGCGTGCGAGCGCCGGCGAGTACGCGCTCAGGTACAGCAGATAGCTGACGTGGATCGGCACCTTCGCCACCGGCATCGTCGTGACCGGGAGCTCGAGCAGCGTCGTGCCGTCCACCGACCAGCGGTACGGCCCGACCGGCCGGGCGCCGTCGCGCCACGTGCCGAAGAGCTGCGAGCGCTCGCGGCGTTGCTCGTCGTCGAGCCGCGCGGACCGGAAGTAGAAGGCGCGTGCGAGCGGCCCCAGGTACGTCGGCAGCGTCGAGGCGTCGTAGCGGTAGCCGCGCCGCACGAGCACGCGCAGTGTCGTCTCGGACAGGCTGTACCCCGGCCCGCGGAAGCCGGTCGGGTGCACGCCGGTCGCCGACTCGATCGCGTCCTCCGCGCGCGTCAGCTCCTTCTCGAGCTCGGCCTCGGAGTAGAGGTGCAGCCAGGGCTCGTGGCGGAACGAGTGGTTGCCGATCTCGTGACCGGCGCGGGACAGCGCGGCGAGCGCGTCGTGGTTCCGGTCGAGCGCGGCGTCCTGACCGACGACGAAGAACGTGATGCGCAGCCCTCGCGCGGCGAGGAAGTCGAGGACGCGCGGGACGACGACGTCGAGATAGGACGGGTACGAGTCCCAGCCGGCGTCACCGTGGGTCTTCATGTACGACCACTGGTTGTCCAGGTCCAGGGACAGGCTCGCAAGCATCTTCATGCGCGCCACCTTCGGAGCGTACTCACGCCGGGCCCGCCGACAGTGCGGCCTCCTCGACGGGTACCCCGATCCCGGCCGCCCACGACTCGGCGAGGTGGACCGTCTCGTCGACGTTCAGCGTGCCGTTCACGATGTGCGCGGAGTTCACGACGTGCACACCGGGGACGCTCGTCGCGGTCGGCGGGAGCGACCGCGAGTAACCGAGCGTCGGGATCGCGAAGACCTGGCGCGCCCGTGAGACCCGGAACGCGAGGACGTCGTCCCGCGAGAACGAGGGGTAGATGCGAGCGAGCGCGTCGACGAAGCGCGCCTCGATCTCGTCGTCGGGCACCTCGAAGAGCGGGTCGTCGGGCGCGACGTACTTCGGGAGGTAGACGAGGGCGTTGCCGCCGAAGCTCGCGCGGTCCACGAAGGCCGACATCTCGACGACCGCGGTGAACGGGACGTCGTCCATCAGGTAGGTCAGGTAGTACGGGCCGAGCCCGTCGCGCAGCAGCAGAGAAGCGCACACGATCCCCTGGTACCGGATGCCCTCGAGCGCGCGTCGCTCGCCCTCGGAGAGGCCCTGCACGATGCGCGCCGCGACGTTTCCCGGCGCCGTGACGACGACGGAGTCGCACGCCACGACCTCGCCGCCCGCGAGGCGGATCTCCACGGGGTGCGACGCGGCGCCGTCGTCGTCGACGCGCGCGACGGACTGCACGGCGCGCCCGAGCGACATCTCGACGCCGCGCTCGCCGAGCACGTGCGCGAACCGCTCGAGGATCCGCGCGTAGCCGCCGGGGACGTAGCCGAACATCTCCTTCTTCAGCCCGGTCCGGCGCGCCGCGTAGAGACGTTGGATCGTCGCCCAGATGAACGCGGCCGACGCGTCGCGGTAGCTCTCGCCGAGCTTGGCGCGCAGCAGCGGCAGCCAGAAGCGCTCGAACGTCCGCCGGCCCGACCAGCGCGTCAGCCAGTCCGACACGCGGACCTGCTCGAGGTGCTGCCAGTCGCGCACCCGCGAGCCGTAGAGGATCGTCGCCGCGAGACGCGCCTTGTCGACCAGGCCGAGCGACGGCAGGCGCAGGAACTCGAGGCTGTTCGACACCGACGACAGCCGGCCGTCGGCGTAGTAGCCGGTCTTCGTCTCGACCCACCGCATCTCCGACTCGAGCCCGAGCTCGCGCAGCACGGCACGCACGTGCACGTCGGAGAGCAGGGTCACGTGGTAGTGGCGGTCCCACACGACGTCACCGAGATGCCACGCCGACGCGAGGCCGCCGAGCCGGTCGGCCGCCTCGACGAGCACGACGTCGTGCCCCTGCTCGCGCAGCCGCAGCGCGAGCGTGAGCCCGAGCATCCCGCCACCGACGATCCCCCACCGCTGCGGGGTCATGACGCCGCCGGAGCGCGCTCGGCGACGACACCGTCGTGGACGGAGTAGCGGGCGCCGCACGCGGGGCACCCGACGTCGTCCCGTTCCGTGGAACCGGGCTCGTCGAGCCGCAGGAACGGCTCGCCGCACCGGCAGACGCACGCGACTGAGCGCGCGGGCGAGCCGACGACGAGGTGGAAGTCCGGGACGGACCGCGTGACGACGGCGCCCATGCCGACCATGGCGAACCGTCCGATCGTGATGCCGCAGCCGACGACGCAGCGCGCCCCGATCGTCGCGCCCTCGCGGACCAGCGTCGAGCGCGTGTGCTCGTCGGGCTCGGAACCGCGGAGCCGGGTGAGGTCGGGCGTCGTGGCCCGCGGGAACCGGTCGTTGGTGAAGATCGTCCCCGCCGCGACCATCACCCCGCGCTCGATCGTCACACCGGCGCACACGTACACGAACGCGTTGAGCTTGACGAGGTCGCCGATCTCGACGTCGTAGGCGATGTACGTCTTCTCACCGATGATGCAGTCGGACCCGATGCGGGCCGGGCCGCGCACGTGGACATCCGACCACACGGAGGTCCGCGCACCGATGTCGACGCCGTCCTCGACGTCGGCCGTCGGATGGACTCGGGCGTCGGACGCGATCACGACGCGCCTCGCGCTCGCCCGCTCAGGCGACGCCGGAGATCCGGGCGACCGGGCGAGTCTCCTCCTCGTAGCCCTTCACCGGAACCCAGCCGCCGCGGCCGAGCGACTTGTACGCGGCCTCGATGACGTCGACGGAGGCGATCGCCTCCTCCGGCGTGATGAGGAGCTGCTCCTCGCCGCGCACCGCGCCGCAGAAGTTCTCCACCGCGCGCCGCATGCACTCGAGCTTCTTGTAGCCGTGTCCGAACACGACCCAGTCGGGGCTGCTCGCCTGCCGGTACTTCGACTCGCGCCAGCCGACCCGGATCGTGCCGTGGGACCCGTACACGTTGATGAAGCTGTCGAGCTCCTTGTTGATGCTCCACGACAGGTCGACCGTCGCGGCGACGTCCGCGGCCGTGCGCACGAACAGCTGCGCGGTGTCCTCGACGGGAAGGCGCTGCACACGCTTGGCCTCGACGGCCATGACCTCCGCGATGGGGCCGAGGAAGTAGCGCACGATGTCCACCGAGTGCGTGCCGTTGTCGATGAGCACACCACCCCCGCTGACCTCCGGCACCGCGTTCCACCGGTCGGCCATCGAGACGCGCGACGCGAAGGCGTTCTCGAACAGGATGATGTCGCCGAGGATGCCGGAGTCGACGATGCTCTTCGCGCGGATCACGTCGTCGACGAACCGGAACTTGGCCGCCATCGTGAGGACGACCCCGTGTCGCTGGGCGAGCTCGACGAGGTTGCGCGCGCTCGCGGTGTCGACCGCCAACGGCTTCTCGCAGAGCACGGACACGCGCCGGTTCAGGAAGTAGGAGCCGATCTCGGGATGGGTCGCGGGCGGCGTGCAGACGATCACGGCGTCGCAGCCCGCCTGCTCGCCCAGCTCCACGTGCGACTCGAACGGCATCGCGTCGACGCGACCGGCGAGCGCGCGGGCGGCGTCGATGTCGACGTCCGCGACCGCGACGAGCTGCGCCCGCTCGACGCGCTCGAACAGCTCGACGTACGCCCGAGCGATGCCGCCCGCACCGATCAGCCCGATTCGAAGCGGGGCGCTCACGACGCACCTCCTGCCAGCTTGTCGATCGACGCCGTGATCGCGGCCGCGAGGCCGTCGACGTGCTCGGGCTCGTAGCGCTCGTTCCACGGCAGGACGAGGATGCCCGCCAGCGCGGCGAACGCGCCCGGGAACCGGTTCTCGTCGTAGTCGACGGCCTCCGGACGAGCGAGCGTGAACGGGAAGCGGCTCATGCCGAAGGTGCGCTGGTCACGGAAGACCGCGCACTGGAACGCGGGCTTCTGGATGTAGCGCGGCGCGGACGCGATGCCGCCGACCTTCAGCTCCGCGGCCAACGCCTGCGGACCGCCCGGGACGACGCGCTCGTCGACGCGCAGGCAGTACTTCCAGTACGTGTGGACGTCACCGGGCGCGGCGTGCGGCGTCGAGATGCCGCTGACCCCGGCGAGCGCGTCGGTCAGGCGCTCGGCCATCGCGATGCGCTGGTCGACGCCGGCCCGCAGCTTCTCGAGCTGGGCACGCGCCACGGCGCCTTGGAGCTCCGTGAGCCGGTAGTTCAGGGCCAGGAACTCGTGGTCGGGGTCGGGCTCGCCGTACGGCCACGCCTTGTTCACGAACAGGCGCATGCGTCGCGCGACGGCGTCGTCGTTCGTGACGGCGAGACCACCTTCACCGGTGGTGATGTGCTTGCCCTGCTGGAGGCTGAAGCAGCCGACCGTGCCGATCGTCCCGACGAGCCGACCGCGGCTGCGCGCGAGGTACGCCTGCGCGCAGTCCTCGATGACGGGGATGCCACGCGACCGCGCGAGCTCCTCGATCGCCGGCATGTCGCACGGCGCGCCGAAGAGGTGGGTGACGACGATCGCGCGCGTGCGCTCGCTCAGCCGTGCCTCGATCGTCTCGGCCGTGACGTTGCACGACTCGACGTCCACGTCCGCGAACACGGGGATCGCGCCCTGGTACAGGATCGGGCTCAGCGCGCCCATGTCGGTGACGGGCGTGGTGACGATCTCGTCGCCCGGCTCCGGGTCGACCGCCGCCACGGCGAGGTGCACCGCGGCCGTCCCCGACGCGCACGCGATCGCGTGCCGTACGCCGAGCATCTCGGCGAACCGGCGCTCGAGCGCGGGCACCTGCGGGCCCTTGGTGCTCGTCAGCGTGCCGCTGCGGACCACCTCGGCGAGCAGCGCGAGCTCCTCGTCACCGAGCGTCCGTCCGGATGCGTCCTGGTCCGATGGCAGGACGAGCGGCGAGTCGACCAGGCGGACGTCCGTCACGGCGCCTCCTCCCGGGAAATCGCGAGACCGTGCGGTCCGGTCGGCCGGGCGGTCACGCCGCGCGCCGCGGCGTGACGTCGAATGACGGCACGTCTTCCTGAGTTCCCGGACACGCACAGCTTATCGGCGGCCACCCACCGTCCCATGAGAGGTATGCGAGGATTTCGCAGTTGCACCGAGTCGGGATATATCGGACCACCCACACGTGAAACCGTGATGAGACGGTTGAGCCCCGACCCGACCAGCCGAAGGTAACCACGTGGGACCCGTGAGCGACGACAATCCCGGGCGGCGATCCGGCGCCGTCGCCGTCGTGTACGGCACCCGGCCCGAGATCGTGAAGCTCGCCGGCGTGCTGCGCGAGCTCGGCGGGCGCGCCTGCGCCGTCCACACCGGCCAGCACTACAGCGCCGCGCTCTCGGACGTCTTCCTGACCCAGCTCCGCCTCGGTGCACCGGACGTCCGCCTCGACATCGGGGGCACGAGCCGCGGGCGCCAGATCGGCGAGGCCACCGTCGCGCTCGACCGGCTGTTCGCGGACCGGCGCCCCGCCGCCGTGGTCGTCCAGGGCGACACGAACACGGCGCTCGCCGGCGCGCTCGCCGCGAACGCCTCCGGCATCCCGCTCGTGCACGTCGAGGCCGGGTTGCGCAGCTTCGACCGTGCGATGCCCGAGGAGCACAACCGCGTGGTCATCGACCACCTCGCCGACCTCTGCTGCGCGCCGACCGAGACGAGCCGCGCGAACCTCCTCGCCGAGGGCATCCCGGCGGAGCGCATCGCCACGACCGGCAACACGGTGGTGGACGTCGTGCCCGAGATCGTCCCGGACGACGACGAGCGGCGCGCGCTGCTCGCGTCGCACGGTGTCGACGAGGATGCGTTCGTGCTCGCCACGTTCCACCGTCCCGAGAACGTCGACGACCCCGACGTGCTCGCGACGATCCTCGACGAGCTCGCGCGGCTGCCGATGCCCGTCGTGCTCCCGCTCCACCCGCGCACCGCGACGCGCGCGACGTCCTTCGGGCTCGACGACCGGCTGCGACGGCTGCGCGTCGTCGAACCCCTCGGCTACCGCGAGTTCCTCGGGCTCGCGGCGAGCAGCGGCATCCTGGTGTCGGACTCGGGCGGGCTCCAGGAGGAGGCGAGCGTGATCAAGCGGCCGCTCGTCGTCGTGCGGAACTCGACCGAGCGGCCCGAGGTCCAAGGGACGTTCGCGCGGCTCGTCGCCCCGGGCCCGGCCATCGGCGAGACGGTCGCGGACTGGTCGTCGGATCTCGACGCGCTGCACGCGCGGCTCGCGCAGACGCCGTCCCCGTACGGCGACGGTGACGCGTCCAAGCGGTGCGTCGCCGCCATCGACGAGCTGGTGACCCGCCCGTGAGCGCCGCAGGGTCGCGCGTCCGTCTGCTCCCACGCGAGCTGCTCGTCAAGACGAACCCCCTCGACCAGGGCGACTGGGCGTACCGCGGCGTGCTGGGACGCGTCGAGCGGATGCGCTTCGGCGCGATCGCGTCGCTGCTGCGAATCCGTCCGCGTGCGCGACGCCTGCTCGAGATCGGGTACGGCAGCGGAATCCTCCTGCCCGAGCTCGCGCGACACTGCGAGCAGCTGCACGGCGTCGACGTGCACGACGAGGCGGCCGCGGTCACCAGACAGCTGCGCACGATCGACGTGGAGGTGCGGCTCGTCACCGGTGACGCGTGCGCGCTGCCGTACGCGGACGCAACGTTCGACGCGGTCGTGGTGGTCAGCGCGTTCGAGTTCGTCCCCGACGTCGCGGTCGCGGCGCGCGAGGCGGTGCGCGTCCTGACCCCGCACGGCGTGGCGCTCGTCGTCACGCCCGGGACGTCGCCCGTCCTCGACCTCGGCCTCAAGGTCCTCACCGGCGAGCGGGGCGAGGACACGTTCGAGGGCCGCCGCGCGCAGGTCGTCCCGGCGCTCGAGGCGGCCGGGGACATCGTCGAGGAGCGCCGCCTGCCGTTCGCAATCGGCCGCGTGCTGCCCGTCTACCGCGCGCTCGCGGTCCGCCGGCGCGACGCGTGACGGGGGCGGCGGGGCGCTACCCGAGCGCGTAGTGGACGAGCCCCGCGTGCTCGAAGTACGCGGGGTCGGGCTCGAGGATGCGGTCGTGGTGGGGCCGCATGATCCCGAGCGCGTCGAGGATCCGCTCGCACTTGTCGCGCAGACCGTTGAGACCCGGCGACCAGACGTACCAGATGTCGTGCCGTCCCGCGACGCCGATCGCCTGCTCCGCGAACGTGAGGGGCGAGACGTCCGTCCGGCGTTGGTAGTCCACCCAGTCGACGCGCTGGGGGCTCTGGAAGTCCGGGAACGTCGCTTCGCGCAGCCCGTGCCAGCTGTCGATCAGCCGGTTGACATCCGGCCCGGCCGAGTCGGGGCAGTAGAGGACGAGATCGCCCTGGTGCGCGGACGCGTTGATGACGTTCGCGACCTGCGCGGCCTGCGTCCTGTTCGTCGAGACGTTCTTCCACCCGCCCGCGAAGCCGAGCGCGACGGCGAGGGCGACGACGCCGTACCGGAAGATCCGGCTCTGGAACGCGGCGACCCCGAACGCGGCGGCGAGCAGGAACAGCGGGAACATCACCGACGCGTAGCGGGGGTCGAACGTGCTCTTGCCCGCGTACGAGATGACGAGCCCGCACCACAGCGCACCGAACGCGACCGCGATCTCCGCGCGTACGCCCGGGCGCGTCCAGAGGTCGACCTCGACGTGGCGACGGTCGAGCGCGCGCGCGAACAACGCGAGGAGGACGAGCAACAGGAGACCCCAGGCGAGCGGGCGCGTGGAGCCGCCGAACCCGAGGATCGCGGCACTCGTCCCGCTGGCGGGCGACAGCGGGTTGCCCCACGGTGTGCCGGTGTGCCGCTCCTGGTACAGGAAGGTCCCGACCCACGGGAGGAACGTCAGGCACCCGACGCCGACGGCGACGAGCAGCCGTACGGCCGCGCGTCGGTGCGCGCCGCGGATCGCGGTCGCGGCGAGGAACGCGATGACGACGCCGACGAGCGCGAACGCCCAGTAGTGCGTGTACAGCAGGAGCCCGGTGACGGCGGCGACGGCGGCGAGGCGGGGCACCGTCGGCTCGTCGAACGCGCGCAGCACCGCTAGGTAGCCGCACGCGACGAGGAACATGACGAGCGCGTACATGCGCGTCTCGGTCGCGTAGCGGATCGCGAACGGCGACGACGCGAGCAGCAGCACGGCGGCCCACGCGACGGTCGACCGGTCCTCGTCGGGCAGCGCGAGCTCGCTGCGGCGCCGGTCGAGGCGGCGGCCCGCAGCCCAGACGGCGGGCAGCGTCGCGAGCGAGAACAGACCCGACATGGCCCGCACGGTGAAGTCGCCCGTCCCGAAGACGCGCATCCAACCGTGCAGGAGCAGGTAGTAGAGCGGCGGGGCACCGTCCTGCTCGAGCGCGGCGTGCAGGTCGTGCAGCGGGAGGTTCGCGATGTTGACGGAGAGCGCCTCGTCCGACCAGAGGTCCGACTTCGTCACGAACCGCAACACGATCGCGACGAGGATCGCCGCACCGATCGCGAGCGCGACCGCGGTCCGGACCGCGCTCGCCCGCGCCGGCCGCGCCGGTGCGTCGGCGAGATCACCGTGGGGAGGCGCGCCGACGCGCGCGTCCGGAGCCACCCTCACCGGTGACAGTGTAGCCACGATTCGTGGCCACGAAACGGAGCACTCCGGACCGGAACGGACATCACGCCGTGAGCGGCGGATCCGCACGCGTCGCGGGTCAAGAACGAGCCCCGGATGCCGATCCGATCGGGGAGCCCCGAAGGGCCGCGCGGGACGGTCCCCGCGGTGTGGGACCATGCCCGGGGGCCCCGCGGTCCCGGGACGGGGACGTCTGCGGCGAACCAGGTGGGCCGAGTGCGCACACGACACGACCGGTCGGCGGGCGAGCGTCCGCGGGTGACGAGCACGGCGCGGTGGGCGCGTGCGCACTGACGTCCACGACGAGGCCGGTGTCGCGCCGGCGGCCCCGCGGTCGCACGACCTGACGCGACCGCAGCGGTCGCGGGCCATCACCTGGCCGTCCGACCGGGCCGTCATCGCGATCGAGATCGCGATCGCCGCCTTCCTCGTGCTGTGGCGCCTCGGCGGCAACAGCTTCTGGCTCGACGAGGGGTTCACGTGGTCGTCGGTCCACCGCAGCTGGCCCGCGTTCGTCCATCACATCACGACGAGCGAGGCCGGAGGCGCGGGCTACCTCGTCTTCATGTGGTTCTGGTCGCGCATCTCGGACGCCGAGTGGTTCCTGCGTCTGCCGTCGGCGCTGTGCGCGCTCCCGCTCGTCCCCGTCGTCGCGCTGACGGCCCGCCGCCTCTTCGGGCGGCGCGTCGCGCTCGTCGTCGGCCTGCTCGTGGCGATCAACGTGAACGTCGTCGTGTTCGGCCAGGAGACGCGCACGTACCTCCTGACCATGTTGCTCGGCGCGGTCTCGATGTACGGCTTCGCCGGCGAGATGACCTCGCCGTCGCGGCGCACGTTCGTCGCGTGGGTCGTGCCGAGCGGGCTGCTCGTGTACACGCAGCCGGTGGGGATCGGGATCCTGGTCGCGCAAGCCGCGTCCCTGCCGTTCGTCCCCGCTGAGCGCGTCGACCGACGGCGGCTGACGCGTGGCGGGATCGTGATCGCGGCACTGAGCGCGCCGATGCTCGTGCTGCTCGCCGCGACGCGCGGCGAGCGCACGCACTTCCTCGAGGGCGGACGCTCGCTGTCCGAGCTCGTCCACGCGATCGGTTCGATTGCCGCAACAGGTTCGCGCGCGCTCGTCGTCGTGATGTTCGTCCTCGCCTTCTTCGCGCTCCTCAGCGCGATCCCCGTGTGGCGGCGCGGGCTGCGCAGCACGCGGTCGTGGGGTCACGCGCTCACGTGGTCGTGGCTCGTCGTCCCGACGATCGTGACGATCGTCGCGTCGTTCGTCGAGCAGAGCTTCCAGTCGCGGTACCTGGTCCAGGTCACGCCCGCGCTGCTGATCCTCGTCGCGGTCGCGGTGTGCGCGCTCGACGTCAAGCGGCTCGGCGCCGTCGCGCTCGTCGCGGTCGTCGGGCTGTCCGGCGTCGCGCTCGCGAGCTACTACCGCGGGCACCCGAAGGACGACTGGCGCGACGCGACGCCGTGGATCCTCGACCACGCGCGCCCCGGTGACGGCATCGTCTTCCTCGGCGACGAGGCGCGGATCCCGTTCGAGTACTACCTGCACCGCGACGGCGGTGACGCGCACGGGCTCGTCCCGCTGTTCCCCCGCCAACCGTGGACGACGTTCCGCACCGGCAACGAGACGCAGACGTTCCCGACGGCGCGCGAGGTCCGCACGATCTCGACCAGCGGGCGGCGCGTGTGGGTCGTGATCGCGCGCGGCGGAGGATGGCCGCCGGGCCAGGACGACGCCGCGGCACGGCGCAGCGTGGCGGGGTTGCGCCCCGCGATGCGGCCCGTCACCGAACGGGTCTTCCAGCCCGATCTCCGCGTCGTCCTGTACGCGCCGGCCTAGCCGGGTACGTGCGCGCGGAGCACCTCGCGCGACGGGATAGCGTCGCGGTCCCTCCTCGACCGGGCGGCGCCCCGCCGCGCGCGCGGCGGGGAACGACGACGACGAGGTGTTGCGTGAGCCGCGAGCACCGCAGCCGGGGACCGAATGGACGCGCGGGCCGTTGACGACGTGAGGGGCGGGCACCCGCGCCCGCGACGCGTCGCGATCGTGCACGAGCGGTTCACCGAGCTCGGTGGCGCCGAGCGCGTCGTCGAGCAGCTCCATCGCATCTGGCCCGAGGCGACGGTCCACGTCCCGATCCTCGACCGCGACGCGCTCCCGGCCGGCATGAAGGGCGCGACGGTCGAGACGACGCCGTTGCAGCGGCTGTACCGCGGCGGGACGACGTACGCCTACCTGCTCCCCTTGCTGCCGCTCGCGATCGCGCGCATGGACCTCGCGGACGCCGATCTCGTCGTGACGAGCCACCACGCGTTCGCGAACCGGGTTCGGGTACGCCCGGGCACCCCGGTCGTCTCGTATACGCACACGCCCGCGCGCTGGATCTGGGAGCCGTCGATGCGCGCCCACGAGATCGGTGGCCCCCTGGGCCGCGCGGGACTCGCGGCGTTCGCCGCGACCCAACGCCGACCCGATGCCCGCGCCGCGTCGCGGCTGACACGCATCGTCGCGAACTCCCAACACGTCGCGCAGCGGGTCCGCGACTGGTGGGATCGCGACGCGACCGTCGTCGCACCACCCGTCGACATCGACCACTACACCGCCGACCCGTCGGTCGCGCGCGAGGACTTCTTCCTGTTCGCGGGACGGCTCGCGCCGTACAAACGCGCCGATCTCGCCGCGGCGGCCGCGCGCGCCGCCGGTGTGCGCCTGGTCGTCGCCGGCGAGGGGCGTGGCCGCGCGGACGTCGAGGCGCACGCGTGGCCGGGCCTCGAGATGCTCGGGCGCGTGGACGACGCCACGCTGCTCGACCTGTACCGCCGCTGTCGCGCGCTCGTGTTCCCCCACGAGGAGGACTTCGGGATCGTGCCGGTCGAGGCGCAGGCATGCGGCGCGCCCGTCGTCGCGCTCGGGTACGGCGGCGCGCTCGACACGGTCGTCGACGGCGTGACCGGCCTGCTCTACCGGTCGGACGGATCAGCCGACGAGGTCGACGCCCTCGCCGGCGCGATGCGCCGCTTCGACCCCGATCGCTTCGACGGGGCGGTGATCCGCGCGCACGCGGAGTCGTTCTCGGCCGCCACGTTCCGCGAACGCTTCGTCGCCGCGGTGGACGAGGCGCTCGCGCGTGAGCCCGCCTGACGCGCCGCACGACCCGCAGGGCGGCGCGCGCCCGCGCGCGTCGCGGCCGACGCGGACCCAGGTCGTCGTCGGCATCGCGCTGGTGGTGATCCTCGGGATCGTGGTGTGGGCGCTGCGTGGCGGTCCGTCGCCCGCGCCGTTCCCGCCCGGGTCGTCGGCGCCGTCGCGACCGTCGACGACCTCGAGCACCACCGCCGGGCCGTCGACGACGACGACGTCGAACCCGATCGCGGCGGTCGCGCCACCGGTGAAGCCACGAACCGCGATCGGCGCGCGTGCCGGCTTCGCGACCGGCAGCACGATCCTCGCCGACGACGACGGTCAGCTCGCCGCGGACCTCGACACCGTCGCGGCCACCGGCGCTCGGTGGGTGCGCTTCGACTTCGACTGGTCGTGGGTGCAGCGCGCGGGGCCGACGTCGTTCGACTGGAGCGCGATCGACCGCGTCGTGAACGCCGCGCACCGACGCGGGCTCGACGTCATCGCGCTGCCGACGTACACGCCCGAGTGGGCGCGCCCTCCCGGCACGAGCCAGAAGCACCCGCCGAACGACCCGGCGGACTTCGCGCGGTTCGTCCACGCGGCGGCGCTGCGGTACGCGACCCGAGGCGTCGCGGTGTGGGAGATCTGGAACGAGCCGAACGTCGACCAGTTCTGGGAGCGTCCCGACCCGATCCGCTACACGCAGCTGCTCGAGATGAGCGCCGCCGCGCTCAGGTCCGTCGAACCGGGCGTGACGATCCTCACCGGCGGCCTGGCACCGGCGACGAACGACGCGGGCTCCTCGGTGTCGCCCCGGACGTTCCTGGAGCGGATCTACGACGCGGGCGGCGGGGCGAGCTTCGACGGCGTCGCCGACCATCCGTACACGTTCCCGCTCGACCCCACGACACGTGTCTCGTCGAACGCGTTCCTCCAGACCCGGGACCTCTACGCCGTGATGGCGTCGCACGGCGACGGGGCGAAGAAGATCTGGGCCACCGAGGTCGGGGCACCCACCCGCGGCGACGGGTCGGTCGGCGAACGGACCCAGGCGGTGTGGGTCGCGGAGTACTACTCGGTGTGGAACACGTGGCCGTTCACCGGTCCGATGCTGTGGTTCTCGGTCCGCGACGCCGGCCCCGGGCGTGACCAGCAGGACTCGTTCGGCGTGCTGCACGCCGACGGCTCGCCGAAGCCCGCGCTCGAGACGATCACGCGTGTCATCGCCGGCACGCTCCCGCCGCCGTCGCCGTAGCGCCCGCCGGTCGACCGGGCCGGCGACGCTCCGCGCGCGCCGGTCACCCGGTGCCCCGAACGGCGGATCCCTCACCCCTACAATGACCCGCCGTGGACGTGGCCGAGCACCTCCGGACGATCCTCCAGAACTGGTGGCGGATCCTCATCGTCTCCGTGCTCGTCGCCGCGACCGTGTACGCCGTCGACGCGAGCCGGGCCAAGACCTACTCCGCGAAGGCCGACCTCCAGGTGATCTCGGGCCGGGCCTCGATCGGGCAGGCGACCACCGACGACACCAACTTCCTCACGCAGACGTACGCGCAGCTCGGCGAGTCCGTCCCGGTGGTGTTCCAGGCGGTGAAGGAGTCCGGCCTGAAGATCGACCCGTCCGCCGGCCTCGGCCGCATCTCGGTCAGCCAGATCGGCAACATCGCGTTCCTGCGCGTGACGGCGACCGGCCCGTCGCCCGCGGCGGCACGCGCCCTGGCGCGCGGTGCGACCATCGCGCTGACGAGCGCGGTCGAGGACCAGCAGAACACGAGCACGCTCGCCGACATCGCGCCGCTGAACGCGCAGATCGACCAGCTGACCAAGCAGCTCGCGAGCCTGCCGCCCGGCAGTCCCGCCGCGGGCTCGCTGAACAACGCGCTGCAGGCCGCACAGACCGCGCTCTACAACCGCGAGGCCCAACCGCGGAACCGCATCATCGTCGCGTCGCCCGCGGTGGCGAGCTCGACCCCGGTCTCGCCCCGGCCGACGACGGACGCGCTTCTCGCGCTCGTCGTGTCGTTCGTCGTCATCGCCGAGCTGTGGGTCGTCGCCCGGGCCGTCGGTGACCGCTTCTCCGCGAGCGACGACAGCGCGGACATCATGAAGGTCGTCGGCCTCCCCGTCCTCGCCCGCATCCCGAAGGGTTCCGACGCCGACACGATCGAGGCCTTCCGCATCCTGCGCACGAACCTCATGTTCCTCGAGGGTGCGGGCAAGCCGCGCACGCTCGCGATCGTGAGCGCGAACCCCGACGCCGGGAAGACGTTCGTCGCGATCCACCTCGCGGAGTCCGCGGCGGCGCTCGACGAGAAGGTCGTGCTGGTGGACGCCGACCTCCGCAAGCCCGCGATCCACGAGCGCACGGGTGTCGTGCGCGCGCCCGGTCTGTCGGCCGTGCTGCAGGGCGCGGACATCGCGAGCGCGCTCCGCCGCAACGGCTCGAGCCCGTTCCTGCGGATCCTCCCGAGCGGGACGCCCGTCAGCGACCCGTCCGGTGTGCTCGGCGCGCGTGCGTTCCGCAGCGTGCTCGACGCGCTGCGTGCCGTGCGTCTCGTCGTCGTCGACACGCCGCCCGGCGCGCTGTTCGCCGACGCGATGGCGGTCGCCTCGCAGTGCGACGCGACGGTGTTCGTGCTCGACACGAAGACGAGCCGCAAGCGCGCCGTGCGGTCGACGATCGAGTCGCTCGAGCGCGGCGGCGCCAACATCGTCGGCGTCGTGGTCAACCGCGCGTCGACGCCGCGGCCGACGAGCTACTACGGGAGCTGACCGGGCGGGGGCAGGAAGTCCTCGGGGCCCTCGAACGCCTCGGCGACGTGTTCGTCGCGCGCGCCCGCGGCATCGGGCGTCCCGAGCGGCGCGCGCTCGTCGTCACGCTCGTCGGCGAACGTCGGTCCGTCGGTGCCGTGGCGGATGCGGCCGCTCGTGAGCAGGACCCGCAGACCGCCCCGCCCGTCCACCTGCGTCACGTGCAGCACCGCGAGGTACACGAGCCCGGCGAGCAGCCCGGCGACCGGCCACGGCAGCGAACCGAGCATCGCCTCGCCGGCCGCGAACATCGCGCCGCCGGCGACCGCGCACTTCAGCAGCGGCAGCCACGGGAGCGGCCGGATCCCGGGGATGCGCAGCACGCCGAACCCGAGGACGGCCATCACCATGCTCTCGGTGACGACCGTGGCCCACCCCGCCCCGTTGAACGAGTAGCGCGGGATCAGCGCCGCGTTGAGCCCGACGTTCACGACGACGCCGGTCAGCGTCGCGATCGGATAGAGCCGGTTTCGACCGACCGACACCAACGTGATGAAGCACAGCACCGTGTAGAAGTGCAGCGCCTGGCCCGCGACGAGCAGCCGCGCCGCCTCCGCGCCCACGCCGTAGTTCGCGCCGTACAGGTGCACGACCAACGGCTTCGCGAACACGCCGAAGCCGACCGCCGCGCCGACGCTCGCGACGGTCAGCAGGATGAGTGCGTGCCGGAACGCGCGGCGGAACTCGGCGGGGTTCTCCGGCCACGCGCGCACCATCATCGTCATCGCGGGGGTGCCGACGGCCGTCGAGACGAAGCCGAGCAGGTCGGAGAACTTGTAGCCGACGCTGTAGATCCCGACCGAGCGGAACGTGTCGAGCAGCGACAGCATCACCGTGTCGATGCGGAAGTAGATGGTGTCGAGCGCCGCACCGACCGCGAGCGGTGCTCCCTCCTTCAACCAGGCGACCCACCACCTGCGGTCGATGCGCAGCCGGATGCGTGCGATGTGCCGGATCACCCACACCAGCCAGAACAACGTGACGAACGCGTTGACGACGTTCGCCCACGCGTACAGCAGCACGGAGGCCGCGCCGAGCGCCGCGATGAGCGCGGTGACCCCGAGCTGGACGACCTGCGCGAGGAACTGGCTCGCGGCGATGCTGCGCAGCCACAGCCGTGCCTCGAAGAGCAGCGTGATGCCGTACGCGGCCGAGAAGATGATGACGACGAGCCCGCCGACCGCCGTCGCCTGGACGACGCTCGCGGGGTAGTTCGCGATCCACACCACCGCCATCGCGACGAGATACGCCACGACGCCGACCATCACGCGCAGGGTCGTGTACGAGCCGACGACTGCGGCCGCCTCCTGCTCGTCCGCCACGATCACCTGCTGCAGGACGATGCGGCTCAGCTTCAGCTCCGAGATGAAGCCGATGATCCCGAGCAGGCTGAAGATCAGCGAGTACTCACCGAACGCGGGCGTGCTGATCGTGCGGACGACGATGACGGTCGTCGTCCACCCGAGCACGGCGACGCCCCACCGTCCGGCGAGCAGGATGCCGGCGCCCGACAGCATCGAGCCCGACGCCTTCGGGACGCGTCCCGGCCCACGGGCCGGCCCGGTCACGGGCGCGTCACTCGAGTTGTCCGGCGTGCGCTGATCGACGATGAGAGATCCCTCCGCGCCCGCTACGGCGCTCCGCCCCACGGCAACCGAACGTTGCGGCGGGTTCCTCGGGGATGCCCGAGCGCAGGCCATCGTACGGGCTCGCCGCCGACGACCCGTCGCATGCCGATCGCCGGGACGGCCGCGTGATCGGGGTCAGCCGCTCTTCAGCGCGAGGCCGCGCCAGAGATCACCGGGGGTGTAGCCGGGCGTGACGCCGTGCGGCGCGTCGCCGACGGGATGGATCGTCCCGAACCCGTCGAGCACCGCGTAGCCACCGTTGTCCGGCGTGACGACGAGGTCGCGCGCGATGTCCCAGCCGTACCAGAACGGTCCGCCGGGCTCGACCTTCGCGCTTCCCGCGACGTGGACGCTCCCCCACCCGTCGAGCACGTACACACCCTGGTTGTCGGGCGCGATCGCGATCGCCCGCGCGATGTCCCAACCCTGCCACCAGCCCGGTGTGAGCCTGGGCGCGTCGCCGCTCGCGTGCACGCCGCCCCACCCGTCGAGCACGGCGAGCCCGCGCCCGTCCGACGTGATCGCGACGCGACGCGCGATGTCCCACCCGGGCCAGTAGCCGTTCGGGAGCGGCAGGCTCGTGGCGCTGCCGAAGCGGTGCACACCGCCCCATCCGTCGAGCATCACGTAGCCCTTGCCGTCGGGCATGACCGCCAGGTCGCGCGCGAGCCCGCCCGGGACGATCGACGACCCGAAGTACGGCGCGCCGCCGAACGCGACGACGTTGCCGTCGGGCGCGAGGACGTAGTAGCCGCCGTTCGGGTTCGCCGCGACCGCGCGTGACGGTGCGGAGACCTTGAGGAAGGGGCTCGACGTGCTGCCGCCGGACACCGTGCCGATGCCCGCGGCCGCCTGCACCTGCTGCACGAACATGTTGTACGCGGGCTTCGGCGAGAGATCTGCGTGCATGAACCCGAAGTAGTTCGCGTTGTTCGTCGGGTCGCCGCCCGCGTCGGCGAGCGTGAAGAACATCAACGGGCCCGTGAACGACCAGTTGTCCCAGAGGCTGAAGTACTGCTGCACCCACTGCGCCTGCTGCGCCTCGGAGACCGCACCCCAACCGGAGGTCGGCGCGCCGGCCTCGGTCCCCCAGATCTTCTTCGCGCCGTCGCCGTTCTGCGCCATGACGTCGTGCAGGGTCTGCGTGTACAGCACCGCGTTCCACCCGATGCAGCAGTCGGTCGGCGCGTATGGATACGAGTACGGGTGGTGACCGACGGCGTCGAAGTACCCGCGCGCACCGGCCGCGTACATCGCCTTCAGGAAGTTCACCGGGTGCTCCGCGGCGACCTTCGGGTCGATGGCCGTGCGCGCGAGATCACCGTACGGCGCGAGCCCACCGGTGACGACGGTCGCGCTCGGCGCGACGCTCTTGATCGCGACGTACGTCGGCTTCAGCAGGTTGACGTAGTCGACGGCGTTGGGGCCGCTCGCCCAGAACGGGTCCCAGTTCGGCTCGTTCCAGACCTCCCACGCCGTGACGTTCGAGCCGTAGCGCTGCGCGGCCGCGCGCGCGAACGCGGCGAACGCGTTGGGGTCGTTCGGTGGGCACGCGTGGTTCGTGTTGCACACGCTGCGGCGGGCCCAGGCCGGCGTGTACGCGAGCACGCCGAGCACGTGCAGCCCGCGCGCGGTCGCCATCTGCACGAGCGTGTCGTCCTGGCCCCAGCTCCAGGAAGCGGGCCCGGCCGCCTGCACGGTGTCCCACGGGAAGTCGATCCGTACCCACTTCGCGCCGGTCGCCGCGATGGCGTCGAGCTCGGCGGACTGCTGCTGGTACGTGCGGTTCCACAGGAGGTCGCCGCCGGGCGAGAACCCGAAGCGCTCCCCCAGCCCCAGCCCGTAGGAGTCGATGCCCGCGTGGGCCGCCGGCGTCCCCCCGGAGGCGACGGCGGCCACGACCACGAGCAGCGCGAACAGCGCGGTCGCGCCGACGAACCGGGCACGGCGAGCGGGGGTCCCGAACTGCACGCCGTGGTTTTCGACGGCCGCGCAAACCCACTTGAGCACGGTCCGTGCTCGCGAAATCGCCCGACATCGGACGTTCCCGGACGAGTCGCTCGCAGGTGACGCTGCGCGTTCGGCGACCCGGGCGGCGCGGCCATGGTGCGCCCGCGTCGCGGGCGCTCGCGGCTACGGCTGGAACCGCTCGACGGCCTCGCTGAGGACCGAGGCGAGCGCGCGTGTCGTCGTGCGCGCGTCGTATCGCTCCTCGGCCCGCCGCCGCGCTGCGAGACCCATCTCGCGGCGTCGGTCGGGATCGTCGAGCAACGACGCGATCGCGGCGGCGAGCTGCGCGTCGTCGTCGCCGACGAGCACGCCCGTCTCGCCGTCGACGACCATCTCGGGGACACCACCGACGCGCGTCGCGACGACCGGCAGGCCGGCGACCATCGCCTCGACCACCGAGTACGGCGAGTTGTCCATGTCGCTCGGGAACGCGAACACGGCGCTCCGCGACAACAGGTCGACGAGACGCGGGTCGCCGGGTCGGAAGTCGTTGTGCACGACGACACCGGGTTCCGGCGCCACGTGCTCGAGGGTGACGAGGTTCAGCTCGCAGCGACCGCGCAGGTGCTCGCGGAACGTGCGCAGCAGGCGCACCCCGCCCTTCCGCTCGAGCGACTTGCCGACGAACGTCACGAGCGGCAGGCCGTCGCGCTCGCGCCGTGGCACGGCAGGTGGGATCGGCACGCCGAACGGGATGACGCGCACCCGCTCGGCGGGGACGCCGTAGTCGTCGACGAGCGAGCGCGCGGCCCAGTGCGACTGCGCGACGAGGAGCGTCGCGGCCTCGTACACGCCGTCCTCGAACCGGCGCGCGGCACGCGCCTGGGACGCGGTCCAGCGCGTCGGGCGGCGGTACGGCAGGTGGTACGCGTTCTGCGTCCCGGTGCCGTCGGTCGAGACCACACTGGGGCGCGTGCGGAGCTGGTCCGCGGACAGCAGCGCGGTGCTCTGCGTGTACACGTGCACCACGTCGTACGCCCCGGCCCGGTGCTCGAGCACGCGTCGCACCCACGCGCTCTGGAGGAGCTGCGCGCGCAGCGGCGCGAGATCGAGGTCGCGCGACGCGAGGCCGGGGACCGGGGCGGCGAGGAGCTTGCGCGCGAGACCGGCACGCGGCACGTCGACGACGTCGGCCGCGAGCTCGGGTACGTCGCGCAGCGCCTCGCGGATGTAGAGGTGCATCGAGGCGTGCCCGCCGAGGTTCTCGTTGACGAGCAACGCGCGCAACGGCGCCTCGACGACGGTGCGAGTGCCGGTCCGCCTCCCGGCTCGCTCGCTCACGCCGCGGTGGTTCGGTCCTGGGCGTGCTCGATCGTCTCGAAGTGCGGCGTCGGGCCGCGCAGCAGTCGCGCGACGACCGCCTGGAACGTCTCGAACAGGATCGCCAGGTCGAGCGTGATCGACCAGTTCTCGACGTAGAAGAGGTCGAGGCGGCGATACGCCTCGAACGACGGGTTGTCGCGCGCCTCCACCTGCCACAGTCCGGTGATGCCGGGCGGGACGCTGTGCCGCTCGAGCAGCTCGTCGTCGAATTGGGCGACCTCGTCGGGCAGCGCGGGCCGGGGGCCGACGAGGCTCATCGTCCCGACGAGCACGTTGATGAGCTGCGGCAGCTCGTCGAGGCTCGTCGCCTCGAGCACCCTGCCGACCTTCGTGCGCCGCGGGTCGTCGGAGGCCTTGAACAGTGGTCCGTCACGCCGCAGGTTCTCGGCCGTCACCTCCGCGAGGCGCTCCTCGGCGTCGGGGACCATGGTCCGGAGCTTGAGGACCTCGAAGGTCCTCCCGCCCCGCCCGACCCGTCGCTGCCGGAACAGGACGGGGCCCCGGTCGCCGACCTTGATCGCGACCGCCGCGAGCAGGAGGACGGGCGCCGCGAACAGCAACGCGATCGCGGCGACGATGATGTCGAGCGCGCGCTTCGCGGCGAGCTGCCACCGCGACAGCGAGACGGCCTCGAGGTAGAAGAGGGGCTCGTGCGCGAGCGGGAGCGACCGGAGCCGCCGGTACGCGATCCCCTGCAGCCCGGTCGACAGGTGCACGTGGACGTCGGCCGCGAGCAGCTGACGAGTGAGCCGGTTGAGCTGGTCGTGCGGGACGGCGCTCGCCGCGATGATCACGCCGTTCGCACCCCGCCCGCGGATCGCGTCGGCCGCACCGCCGAGGTCGCCGAGCCACGGCACGTCGTCGCGCCACAGCGCCAGCTCGTCGGAGCGACCGACGCAACCGACCACGCGAAACCCGAGCTCGGGGTGCGTCCGCAACAGGCGTTCGAGCTCGCGTCCCTCCGCGTTCGTCCCGACGATGACGACGGGTCGGCTGAAGCGACCCGTCGCGCGCGAGCTCTTCAACCACGTGCCGTACGCGCCGCGGCCGAACGTGAGGAAGGTGAACGCGAGGGCGACGCCGACGAGCGTTCGCGGCAGCGAGATCGACGCGCCGAGCGCGGCGGCGACGGCGTACGTCGCGACACCGGAGATCAGGGACGCGCTCGCGAGGCGCGCGACCTCGACGGCGCGCACGCCGCAGACGCGCGCCAGGTAGAGGCGCTGGGACGCGATCAGCGCCAGGGAGCCGAGCGTGATCGCGGGAACGGCGATCGCGATCGCGTAGCGCTGGGTGTGGAAGGCCGAGCGACCGGCCCACGGCACGAGGAGCGTGAGCAGCCACGCGGCCGCGACCGACGTGGTGTCCACCGCGAGCAGGATGGTGCGCAGGGACGGATGGTGGACCCGCCCGAGCTCGGGACGGGGTCGCGCGCGCCCGCGGGTCGCCCGCGGCGGACGCGTGCTCTCGATCCGATCGGGGCGTACCCGCTCTCCGACGCTCACCCTCACGTTCCCGTAGCCCGGACGACCACGTACGACACTGTGGTACGCACACACGACGCGCGGAAGCACCCGACAGGCGCTCCGATGCACGCTAGCCCACCCTGCGGAGCAGTCGCGCCGCTCATCGCAGCCGTCATCACGATCAGGTCGGCACGAATCCCGGCGTGATGAGCTTTCCCCTCACGACGGGGATGCGTGCAGATTCAGGCGTGCGAACGCCGCGAACGGAGCGCGAGCAGCCCACCGACGACGACGGCGCCACCGCCGATGGCGGCGAGGCCGGCCACGTCACCGCCGGTGAACGGCAGCGACGAGCTGTTGTTCGTGGCGCTGACGCCCTGCACCTGCGCGCCCGGGTCGTTCGCCTTCGGCGGCGTCGTGCCCCCGTTCGGGTACGTCTGCGCGAACGCGGCGGTCGGTGCGAGGACGCCGAGCACGATCGCGCCGGCCGCAGCCGCACGGGCGACACGGCGCCGGATCGTCGGGCCGGTCGGCCCCTCCTCGACACGTCCCGAGACGGTCGGTCCCTGCTTCACTGCTGCCTCCCTGGCCCTGTTCCCCCCAAGCTCCGCGCGGAGTGTAGCCAGACGTTGACGGCGCGACAACGGGCCGATCGACCTATACCCGTCGCAACTGCGCGATACCGCCGGCTGTCGCGGGGTTGCGGCCACGCTCCGCGAGCGACGGTCGCGTGCCGTTCACCAGGTCAACGGGCGGGCCGCCGAGTCGACCCACTGCTGGTCACGGAAGTGCCACACCTCACCGGGGATCCGGGCGGACGGCTGCACGTCGATCGTCCGTGCGCCGGCGGGGAGCGTGAAGCGGACGGTGAGCGTCCGGCTCTGTCCCCGGGCGAGCCGCACGTACGTCGCCACGACGCGGCTGTCGCCGTCGGGGCCGGCCGCGACGAGGGGCGCGCCGTTGTCGATGCTGATGTTCGACGCGTCGGCCGGGACGTTGACCGCCAGGATCCCGAGGTACTCGCCCGCCGCGAGGCCCGTGCCCGGGAACGGCCCCTCGACGTAGAACGGCTGGTCGGGTGGCGTCTGGTTCGACACGGCGACCTGCAGCGTCGCGGCAGTGCGTGTGGCGGTCGGCGTCACCACGAGCGTCGGGTCGACGTGCAGGTACTGGTCGAGCTTGTTGCCGCCGCGGTTCAGCATCGAGACCATGAGCGAGTCCCGGGGGAACGTCCCGCTGATGCCCGCGGCCTCCCAGGCCTTCTCCTGCACCGGATTGCTCGACCACGCCAGCACGTGACGGCCCTGCGCGGCCGTGCGCAGCTGGTCGACCAGCTTGCTGGCGTCCCAGCCGTGCTGGTCGATGCCCTGGATCGCGGCGCGGGCGATCGCGCTCAGCTGCTCGCGTCGCTCGGCCTGCTGCGTGGTCTCGGTCGATGCGCCGTAGTACTGGTCGTGCAGCACGTAGGCCACGACGTTGTCGGCGTCGATCACCTTGCCGTCCACGTTCACCGGGCCGGACGCCGACAGCAGTGCCTGCAGCGCGACCGGGTCGATGACGAGCACGCCGTCGATCGGCACCGGCGACTGCGCGCGCCACATGCTCGCCGCGAGCTCGGCGTTCGCCGGGAGCTGCGGGCTCATCATGAGGTTCCGCCACTCCTGGTTCGGGACCGTCCAACCCCACCGTGCCGCGAGGTCGCCGGTGATCGGGACGACGCCCGGGTCGAGGGCGAGGTCCGGCGTGGGTCGCATGTCCCCGACGGCGAACCGGCCGCTCTGCACGTCGAGCAGCCCTGCGCTCAGCCACATGCCCGATCCGGCGCGCATCTCGGCATTGTTCGCCGCGACGACGAGGTAGCGCGACGGGCCCTGCATGAGCTGCGCGAGACCGGTGGACGCGTCGTCGACGTTCTTCAGCGCGTCGCGCAGCTTCGCGAGGTCGTGGGAGAATTTCGTGCGGGCGTCGCGCAGCGGGCCGATCAGCGCGTTCCCGGGGCCGAGGTCGACCGATCGCAGCTGCCGCCACGCCGAGCTGGCGATCGACCCGAGGGCGCGGACCTGCTGGACGCGCGCGTCGCCGGTCACGACGGGTGCGGAGAGCTGGGCGCGCGAGCGCGTCATCGCGTCGGAGCCGACGGCGACGACGCGGCGGGCCGAGCCGGTGAGCGCGTCGATCGAGCGGACCTGCCGCCCGACGACGGGCACGATCTCGAGCGGCTTCAGCCACGGCTTGTCCACGCGGTCGTGGGCCCGGGCGAAGTCGCGCTCGGCGGCGGCGAGGATGTCGGCACCCTGACCGCGGACGACATCCGTCGGGGTGAGGGTCGAACGGGCCTGGCGCAGCAGGTCCATGCCGAGGTTGGCGTCGTGGCGGGCGCGGAGCAACGAGAACGCCGAGAACGCGAGCCACGCGACCACGACCGCGACGAACACGACGACGTACGGCCACCGCCGCCGGCGGGGCCGCTCGCGATCCGCAGCCACGCGCGGGATGCTAGGCGGCACCTGGAGGTCCGAAGCCACATCCTCGTGTCGGCATACCGTGACCCGTGGTGAAGGCCGAACCCGTGCGACCGAGCACACGCAGTGGCGGCGCGGACCTCGACGCCGACCAGCCGCCGAAGGTCACGGTGAGCCACCTCCGCCGCGCCGGAACGATGTGCCCGCGGCGGCTGGCGCACGAGCACGGCGACCACCGCGGGATGAACCTCGGGTCGGGTCGGTTCCGCGTGGAGCAGCGCCTCCTCGAGGACGCCCGGCTGTGTCACGTCGACGTGGCGTCGCCGTCGATCGGCGCGTTCCGGGCCGACGCCCTGACGGACGAGGAGCGCCGGCTGTACGAGCACGCGGCCGCCTGGTACGTCGCCCTCTACGGCGATCGCCCGGTGCGCGCCGCGGACCTCCCCGGCGACGAGGAGTGGTCCACGACGCTGGACGGCCTCGGTGTGCGTCTCGTCGGCCGGTGCGGGCTGGTGGTCGAGGACGGCGACGGGCGCGCCGAGGTGCGTCTGCTCCGACTGGGCTCCGGCGTTCCCGCGGTGCTGGTCGACGACGCCGACGTGCGGTTCGTGCTCCTCCGTCTCGCGCGCTGGGCCGGCGACCGCCCGTTGCTCGTGTCAGTCGCGGACGTCGTGCAGGGCGCGCGCCGCGAGGACGTGGTCGACGTCGCGTCGCGGCGGGCGGACCTGGACGACTGGGTCGCAGCGCGCGTCGCGCTCATCCGCGAGCGGATCGCGCAGCCCGATCCGGCCCCGGGTTCCGACTGCGCGTCCTGCCGCTTCGTCCCCGGGTGCAAGGCACACACGTGACGGCGCGCGACGACGTCCGCCCGGCCGCGATCGTCGCGCTCAACGCGACGTCGCTCGTCCAGTGGCGGCGGTGTCGCCGCGAGTACCGGATCGCGCGCATGCTCGGCATCCCGGCGAGCGACGAGGGCCCGTCGCCCGACCTCGGCGTCGCGGTGCACGCGATGCTCCGGCAGGTGCACACGACCGGAACGGGCTCCTGCCGTGACGGCGCCCATGTGGTGGACGTCCTCGCCGCGCACGGCTTCGACGGTGACGGGCCCATGCACGCGTTCGTCGAGCGTCATGCACGTCGCTGCCCGGAGGGCGCGGTGTGGTCGGCACACGAGCTCGACCTCGCCCGGTTCCATCGCCTGCCGGCACCGATGTTCATGGCGACGGGGCGCATCGACGCCGTGTGGATCCACGACGGGATCGCCGATGCGCGCGACTACAAGACGGGCGCGCCGCCGACGTCCGAGCACCTCCGGGACGACCCGCGGGCGCGCCTGCAGGCCTGGCTGCTCGCGCCGCGCGCGGCCCGCAAGGGACTGCGCGTGCGCGTGCGCTACGAGTTCCTCTCGCCGGAGGTCGTCGACGACCCGGTGCCCTTCGAGCCCGACGACGACGAGCTCGCCGACATCGAGGAGGAGATGCGCGCGGTGGTCGGCGAGATGTGGCAGGAGCAGGAGTACGCGGGCGTGGCGGACCCGACCACGTGCGGGTGGTGCCGGTACCGCTCGATCTGCCGCGACAGCGCCGCGCCCGCGGTCGCCGCATGGCCGGTTCCGCCCGGCGTGAACGTCTGACCCGACCGGTACCCTGGGACCGTGGGCCGGCGCGTCGTGACCGTCCAACCGAGCCGTGCACGCACGATGTGGTGGGGCTTCACACGGCGATGCCCGCGCTGCGGCAGCGGTCACCTGTTCCGCCGGTACTTCACGTTGGTGCCCGACTGTCCGCGCTGCGGGCTGCACTTCGAGCGTGAGTCCGGCTACTTCGTCGGTGCGCTCGCGATCAACATGATCGTGGTGGGCGGCGTGTTCGCGGCCGTGTTCGTCGCGCTCGTCGCGGCGACCGTCCCGAACATCCCGGTCGCACCGCTGCTCGCGGTGCTCGTACCGCTCATGCTGTTCGCGCCGATCCTCTACTACCCGTTCTCGAAGACGGTGTGGATGGCGGTGGACCGCGCGTACCTGCAGCGGATGGACCGGTTCGAGATCTTCGACGAGCGGTCGTCCTGAGCGCTCAGCCCTTGAGGTCGACCTGCAGGGTGAGGACGCCGTCCTCGAAGGTCCACGACGCGTCGCCGACGATCGCGAAGTCCTGGTAGTCGAGCTGGGCCTGCTCGACGAAGCGCTGCCGTTCGGCACCCGCGACCGGTGGGAGCGGCCGGCTCTTCACGGCCTCGGCCCGGTCCCGGAACCGCTGGAGCATCGCGTCGACGTCGAGCTCGTCGGCCATCCCGGCCACCCTATCCGCCGCCGCGCGACCAGCACGCGCTCGCGTCCCGCGAGGTCTGGCCGCGTGAACGCCTCCTCGAATCCGTGCTCGAGCGCGACCGCGACGGCGTCGACGCTCTGGTGCGGTGCGATCTCGCACACGACGGAACCGTTCGCCACGAGCCATGACGGCGCATCCGCGAGGATGCGCTCGATCGCCTCGAGGCCGGTCGGGCCGCTCACCAACGCCTCCATCGGCTCGTGGTCCGCGACGTCCGCGGGCAGCGACTGCATCTCGCGGTTGGCGACGTACGGCGGGTTCGACACGACGAGACGCACGTGGCCGCGCAGGAACGGCGGCAGTGCGTCGAACCACGAGCCGCTCGCGACGCGCACACGCGTCGCGGCGGTCCCGATCCCGGCGAGGTTCGCGCGCGCGACGGCCAGCGCGTCCTCGCTCACGTCGGTGGCCCACACCTCGGCCTCGGGGAGCTGCGTCGCGAGCGCGAGCGCGAGCGCGCCCGATCCCGTCCCGAGATCGGCGATCGTGAACGGCCGCGGCGTGTGGGAACGTGTGAACGTGCGCGGCCGGCCGCGCCTCGCACCGAGCCGCACCGCCTCGTCGAGCGCGACCTCGGCGACCACCTCCGTCTCGGGACGCGGGATCAGGACGCGCGGGTCGACGAGGAGATCGAGGTCGCGGAACGACCAGTGACCCAGGACGTACTGCAGGGGCTCGCCGGCGGCGCGCCGCGCGACCATCCCCTGCAGACGGGCGACCGCGCGTGCGGGCGCGTCGTCGCCCCGGTTGGCGAGCAGCTCCGCCGCGTCGTAGCCCGAGACCTCCTCGAGCATCCACCGGGCCTCGGTCGAGGCGGCGGTGACACCGGCGGCATCGAGCGCACGGGTTGCGTCATCGAGCAGCTGTCGCCAGCTCGCCACGTCGGCTCGCTGGCTCAGCTGTCCGACGCGGCGAGCTGCTCGCTGCGCTCGGCGGCCGCGAGCGCGTCGACGATCTCGTCGAGATCGCCCTCGAGCACGCGATCGAGGGCCTTCACCGTCAGGTTGACACGGTGGTCGGTGACCCGGTTCTCCTTGTAGTTGTACGTCCGGCTCTTGTCGGAGCGGTCACCGCTCTTCACCTGGCTGCGCCGCGCGGACGAGAGCTCCTGCTGCTGGCGCTCCTGCTCGATCTGCAGCAGGCGCGAGCGCAGGATCCGCATCGCCTTCTCCTTGTTCTGCAGCTGGCTCTTCTCGTCCTGGCACGTGACGACGAGTCCCGACGGCTTGTGCGTGATGCGGACCGCGGAGTCGGTCGTGTTGACGGACTGCCCGCCCGGTCCCGTCGACCGGTAGACGTCGATCTCGAGGTCGTTGGGATCGACGTCGATCGCGATGTCCTCCGCCTCGGGGAGCACCGCGACGGTCGCCGCGCTCGTGTGGACGCGGCCCTGGCTCTCCGTCACCGGGACCCGCTGCACCCGGTGGACGCCGGCCTCGTACTTCAGGCGCGTCCACGCGTCGGGCCCCTTCACGACGAAGGTCACCTCGCGGAAGCCGCCCATCTCGGACGGCTGGCTGGACATCGGCTCGACGCGCCAGCCGTGCGCCTCGGCATAGCGCTGGTACATGCGGTAGAGGTCCGCGGCCCAGAGGTTCGCCTCCTCGCCGCCCACCGCGCCGCGGATCTCGACGATGACGTTCTTGCCGTCGTTCGGGTCGCGCGGGAGGAGCAGTTCCTTGATGTGCGCGTCGATCGCGCCGAGCCGCGCTTCCTTCTCCGTGACCTCGCCGCGCAGGAACTCGCGCATCTCGGCGTCGTCCTCGTTGCCGAGAAGCTCCTTCGCCTCCGCGACGTCGTCCTCGGTGCGCTTGTAGTCGCGCCACGCGTCGACGAGCGGCTTGAGCTCCGCATGACGGCGGCCGGCGTCGCGCGTCGCCTGCTGGTCGCCCGACGCGTAGATCTCGGGCAGGTTCGACTCGAGCTTCTCGAGCTCGGCCTCCAGGTCGGCGAGGCGGTCGCGGGGGAGCATCCCGACCAGGCTAACGGTGGGCGGGGTCGGTGCCTTCCCGCGTCAGGCGACGACGCGGAGGCCTCCGAACGCGCCGTCGAGCACGGGCTCGGGATCCGCATGGAGCCAGTCGCGCAGCACGGACGCGTACAGCGCACGGAAGTCGACGGTGGCGACGGGGTTGCCGTGCTGGTCGAGACGGGCGAGCGACGGCCGCGCGCCGTGGCGTCCGCCGCGCACCGACGACCCGACGAGCAGGTGCGCGGCCGCGGTGCCGTGGTCGGTGCCGCTGCCGTTCTCCGCGGGCCGGCGACCGAACTCGGAGACGGTCATCACGAGCAGGTCCTTCCCGGCCGGGCCGGCGGCCGTGAACAGCCGGTCGATGCCGGTGTCGAGGTCCGCCATCAGTGCGGGGTGGCGCGTCGCCTCGCCCTGGTGGGTGTCGAAGTCGCCCGTCCCGCTGACGTACACGACGCGCGGGCGACGGCGTCCGGCGACGAGACGCCCGGCGAGCTCGAGCTCGTCCACGAGCGCACCGCCGGGCGCGGCGCCGACGTCGGACGCCGCGGGAGCGCCACCCGTGCCGAGCGTGGCGCGCAGCTCGTCACGGGCCGAGACGGTCAGGCGGAGCGCGTCGTCGACCCGTTCGGTGAGCGTGACGGGATCCACCGGCGCCGGCGCGAACCCGCGCCACGCCGCGACGACGTCCGACGCGCGGTCCGCCCATGCCGGCAGGCGCGGCGTGAGACCGGTCGCGTCGGCGATCGACGTCGCGAACGACCGCTCGCCGAGCACGGCAGGCGACGGTGTCGGACCGATCGCGACGAGCGCGAGCGGGTCGTCGAACCCCACGGTTGCGTCGAGGTAGCGGCCGAGCCAGCCCGTGTCGAGGGAGCCCCCCGGGTGCGCCGACCACCACGTCGCGAGCGACGCGAAGTGCGAGAGGTTCGGGTCGGGGTACCCGACTCCTTCGACGATCGCGACCTGGCCGCGGCGGTACCGCTCCGCGAGCTTGACCAGCTTCGGGTGCAGGCCGGTCTCGTCGTCGAGGTGGATCGGATCGCTGACGCCGAGCGTCGGCCGCAGCGCGCGGTACGCCGGGTCGTTCGGCACGACCATGTTGAGCGCGTCGTTCCCGCCGCCGAGCTCGACGACGACGAGCGTGCCGCGTGGATCACCGTGTGCAACGGTGCGCGCCTGCTTCTTCGTCGTAGGCGCGTCGCGCGTCCAGACGCTCACGCCGTAGCCACCCGCGACCGCGGCGGTCGCGACGATGCCTGCGCCGGTGAGGAACTGCCGGCGTGTGACGCGGCGCGGCTCGCCAGTCATGTCTCCCGCTCCTGGCGCCTCCGGCGCCGGGCCGCTCGGGCCACCGCTTCCGCTCGCCTCACGGCTCGCTCGCTCATGTGAGCGCGACCTCGGGTGAGGTGAGCACGAGCGCGACGCGGGTCACGGGATCGTCATGCGACGCGACGACCGCGCGCGACGCGGGTGCGACGTCGAAGACACCGAAGCGTGCGAAGAGCGCGTCGACGTCCGCGGTGAACGCTTCCGGGGGCGGTCCGCCGATCGCGGCGAGGAGGTCGAGCGCGTGGACGAGCTCGTGCGGGCCGAGCAGCGGCGCGCCCTTGGGGAAGCCGCCGACGTTCGGCGGTGCGAACGGGACGTACCCCATACGGCGCAGCGCGGCGAGGGCCGCCTTGCCGCCCCCGTTCGCGGCGTGTGCCGGCGCCCGGGACGGGACCGCCTGCAGCAACGTGACGAGCTTCTCGAGTGGAGTGCGCACCTTGGCGCGCACCGCGGCGTCCGAGGTGAACGCCGGGCTCGTGACGATCGCCTCGACGAGCGAGAGGACGCCCCAGTCGCGGCGGAACGTCGCGGCGAGCCGAGCGACGGTCGGCGGGTCGGGATCGACGCCGACGAGCTCGCGGTGGAGCTTCGTCGCGACGAAGCGCGCGGCTGCGGGATGGTCGAGGATGACGTCGAGCGCGCCTTCCAGGTCGAAGTCGCCCGTCGCGCCGAGCAGCGTCTTCGTGCCCGCGTCGTGGCGCCGGGGGACGAACGCCGCCGCGTACGGCGCCGCACCGGCCGCGACCGCGTTGCGCCGGAACGGCACGTCGACGACCCAGCCGGTGAACGCGCGTGACGCCGCGACGACGTCGTCCTGCGTGTAGCCCGCGTTCCGACCGAGCGTGAACAGCTCCATGCACTCGCGGCCGAAGTTCTCGTTCCGCTGACGCGCGGTGTTCGTCACACCGTCGAGCCAGACGAGCATCGCCGGATCCTTCGCCATCGCGTGCAGGAGGTCGGCGAAGCTGCCCGTCGCGTACCGGCGGATCGTGAGGTGCTGCTGCCACATCAGGTACGGCACGCGCACCTTCGCGATGCTCGTCGCGAAGTGGTCGTGCCAGAACCACACGAGCCGCTCCTCGATCAGGCGGGAGTCGGCGCGCATGCGACCGATCCACCACGCGAGCGGCTCGGTGATCGCCGCGACACGGCGCGACTCCTCCTCGGTGGCCGGCGGCGCGAGCGTCGGAGGGGGTGCCGCGGGAGCGGACAGGTCGAGCGCCCTCGCGATCGCGTCGTCGGTCGTCCGGAGCGCGCCGACGACGTCGGGATGCGCGCCGACCGAGAGCCGGCGCACGACGTGCGAGACCCGCTCACGGTCACTGACGCTCACGCGGTCACGATCGACCCCGCGTGTGAGCGCAGTGTGAAGCCGGGTTCAGGTGCGCGTCACGACAGGCGCGGGAAGATGTCCTCCCGGCCGGCCGCCCGCTCCTCGGCGACCTTGTCGAGCCACGCGTGGAAGTCGTCGGAGCCCGACCGGTCCGCGATCGCGCGCGGGATCGCGGGGAAGTCGTAGTCGGGCGAGGGCAGCGGCGGGTGGTCGGCGTCGGGCTTCCGGGCCAACGCCTTGTCGACGATCGGCTCGACACGCGCTGCCTTGCTCCGCTGCTGCGCCGCGTCGCGATCCTTGAACTCCGGCAGGACCTCCCGGCCGAACAGCTCGAGGCTCTCCATGATGTCCTCGTGGCGGTTCTTGCCGGCTTGGCTCACGAAGATCACCTGGTCGACGCCGTACTCCTCGTAGCGACGGAGGAACGCGCGCAGCTGGTCGGGCGTGCCGATCGCGCCGCGGAGACCGGACACGCCCTGCTCGACGGCCTTGGCCCCGAGCCGGTCGGAGTGCTGCGCGGCCGCGATCACGGCCTCCGGCGAGTAACCCTTCTCCGCGCGCAGCGACTGGTACTCGGCCCAGACGTCGGTGACGCCGGGACGGTGCCGGCCGAACACGTAGTAGTGCGCGAGCGAGTACCCGAAGAAGTTCGCGCCCTCGAGACCGCGTCGCAGCGCCTCCTCCTCGTCGGGATGGCACATGAACGGCGTGACGCACGCGAGGTTCGCGTTCACCGTGTCGCCGATCGGGACGCACTCACGCTCGAGCGTGTCGTAGTAGTCGGCGATCCAGTGCTCGGCCTCTTCGGGGTCGATGAACGCGAACGTGAGCGCGCCGATCCCCTTCTGCGCGGCGAGGTGGATCGTGTCGCGGCGGCTGCACGCGACCCACACCGGCGGATGCGGCTTCTGCCGGGGCTTGGGGACGACGTTGCGCGGCGGCATCGTGACGTAGTCGCCTGCGAAGCCGGTGAACGGCGCCTCGGTCAGGCAACGGAGCGCGACGCGCAGCCCTTCCTCCCACATCGCACGCTTCTGTACGGGGTCGACGAGGAAGCCGCCGAGCTCGGCCTCGGAGCTCGACTCACCGGTGCCGAAGTCGACGCGGCCGTCGGAGAGGAGGTCGAGCGTCGCGATGCGCTCGGCGACGCGCGCCGGATGGTTGAACGGCGGCGGCGTCTGCACGATGCCGTGACCGAGACGGATGTCGCGCGTGCGCTGCGACACCGCGGCCAGGAACAGCTCGGGCGCGCTCGAGTGGCTGTACTCCTCGAGGAAGTGGTGCTCGACCTCCCACACGTAGTCGATGCCCAGCCGGTCCGCGAGCGCGCACTGCTCGAGCGCGTCCTTCAGCAGCTCGTGCTCGGACTCGTCGGTCCACGGGCGCGGGAGCTGGTGCTCGTAGAAGATGCCGAACTTCATCGCGTCACGCCGCCCGGCCGGGCCGGACGATGCCCATGGTCGCACTCGCTGCTCGGCGGGATACCCGCCTCGCGGGCGCTCGTCGCTCCGGAACCGAGCGCGTGGAACTCCTCGAGGATGTCGTCGCGGCGCGGGTTGCCGTCGAGCGCGTGCTCGACCTCGCCCAACGTCGCGCGGAGGTTGTCGTCGCGGCGCGGGCCGAGCGAGTCGGCCAGCATCACGTCCCACAGCGTGCCGATGACGTCGCGACCCGGGATGCGCGCGCCGCTCTCGCCGACGAACGTGCGGTCGCGCATCTCGGTGAGCGCGGTGCGCAGGTACTCGACGTGCGGCGTCTCGTCCTGGCGGATGTAGCTCACGATGCGCGCCGCCTCGCCGTCACCGGCGACGAGGTCGCCGTCGGACAAGACGGTCTCGGCCCAGCGGAAGATGTGGAAGGCCGACACCTCGATCAGCAGGATGCTGATCATCCGTTGCACGAGCATCTCGAGGCCGAGATCGAGATCGTCGAAGCGGCGTGCCTCGAGCATCCGGCGACGGGCCGCCTCCTGGTCCACCAGTCCCCCCGCGCCGGGCTCGACGATGCCCATGCGCTGCATCATCGCCTTCGTCTCGTCGCGCGTGATCGGACGGTCGAAGGCGATGTCGCGCGCCGCCCACCACATGTCGCGATGACCTGCTTCGTCCGCGAAGCCGGCTTCGTCGCGAGCGTGCGCCTCGAACAGGCCGCGCTGCAGGTGCGCGATCGCGGTGCCGTCGACGGGCTCGTCGAAGAAGCGCTGCAGGTCGCCGATCTGCGCGTGACGGATCATCGCCCCGAACCCCTCGACCGTGCCGATGCGCGTCAACGTCGCGACGACGGGAGCACTGACGCCTTCGCGCAGCAGGAACTTCGCCTGCGCGACGTTCGGGTAGCTCTCGGGCCACGTGTCGAGCGGCGCCTCGACGAGCTCGGTGCCGAACTGGTCACGATGGTGTCGCTGCCATGCGGCGATCGCGGGCGCGCGGTTGCGCGTCCGTGGCGACCGGTACGCGCCGGTGTCGTCGAAGCCGCCGTGGCACCGGCGGCCGCCGGCGACGAGCGGCTCCGCGATCGGGTCGCTCGCCAGGAGCTCGTCCTCGGTCCACTCGAGCTGCAGCGTGCTCATGGCACCTCCCGCGCGTGGTACACGCGGGAGTGTAAACTCCTCGGTTTACCGATGGCAACCGCGTCCGAGACCACCCCGACCCGCCCGCTCCCCCGAGCCGAGCGCCACGCCGCCATCCTGCGCGGCGCCGCTGTCGCGTTCGCGGGCGGGGGCTACGCGGGCACCTCGATGGAGGACATCGCGGCGGCGTCCGGCATCACCAAGCTCATCGTGTACCGGCACTTCGACTCCAAGGAGGAGCTGTACCGCGCCGTGCTGCAGCGGGTGTTCGACCGCCTCGCCGAGGAGTTCCTCGCCGAGTACGCGCGGCCCGGGACCGCGAGCATCGGCGCGCGGTCGCTGCTGACGGTCGCCCGTGAGGATCCTGCCGGCTTTCAGCTGCTCTGGCGGCATGCCGCGCGCGAACCCGCGTTCGCGGAGTACGCGCGGGAGCTGCGCGACCACGCGGTCGACGCATCACGCGCGCTGCTGGCGGGCCGTGTCGACGCGTCCGTGCACGAGTGGGCGGCGCAGACGGTCGTCAGCTACCTCGTCGACGCGACGCTGAACTGGCTCGACCACGGCGACGCCGCACGCGACGACGTCTTCCTCGACATGACGAGCGTCGCGCTGCGCGCCGCGATCCTCGGTTGGTCGGGCGCGGCTACGAGCCGAACGCCGGGTTGACGAGCGGGTCGACGCGCGGCATGCGCGCACGCCCGTCGACCTCGGCGAGCTGCTCGGCGGTCAGCACGGCGCGCAGCGACGCGATCGCCACCTCGAGCTGATCGAGCGTCGGCTCGCGAGTGGTCATGCGTTGCAGCACCAGACCGGGACGCATCGCCGCGCGGACCCACCGCCGGTCCATGTGCTTCGCGGCGAACCGGATCACCTCGTAGCTCAACGCGGTGATCACGGGGATCAGCACGATCCGGGACGCGACCAGCACGAGCCAGCTCGGACGGCCGACGAACGCGTAGACGACGATCGTGAGGACCATCACGGTCAGGAGGAAGTTCGTCCCGCAGCGGACGTGCTCGGTCGTGAAGCGCTGCGCGGACTCGGGCGTCAGCTCGACGTCGTTCTCGTATGCGGCGATCGCCTTGTGCTCGGCGCCGTGGTACTGGAACACCCGCCGCACGTCCGCCATGCGGGCGATCAGCGCGAGGTAGCCGAGGAAGATGCCGAGGCGCAGGACGCCCTCCGCGACGTCGAACTGCCAGCCGCTGTGACCGACCAGACCACCCAGGCCCTTGGCGGCGAGCGCGGGCAGGAGGATGAACAGCGCGGTGAACAGCACGAGCGCGATGCCCATCGCCCAGCCGAGCGCGCCGCTCGAGATCTGCTCCTCCTCGGGGAGCTGACGGCTCGCCGACCACATCAGCGCGCGCATGCCGAGCGTGAGCGACTCCGCGAGCGTGACCACACCGCGGACGAGCGGGACGCGCGACCACCGCTCCGCCCATTGCGGCGCGTCGTGCACCACGACGTCGACGTCGCCCTCCTCGGTGCGCAACGCGACGGCCCACGTCGTGGCGCCCCGCATCATCACGCCGTCCATGACCGCCTGCCCGCCCATGTAGCGGGCCTCGGGCTGCTTGGCCACGCCGCGCTCCTCGGCCGCGCCGGTCGCCGTGCCGCTCAGGCCTTCTTCGCCCGGCTGGACTTCTGCGTCTTCTGGGCCTTCGCGTAGCGACGCTGGAACCGCTCGACGCGACCGCCGGTGTCCACGAGCTTCTGCTTGCCCGTGTAGAAGGGGTGGCACTCGGAGCACAGCTCGACGCGCAGCTCCGGGACGGTCGAGCGCGTGGTGAACGTGTTCCCGCACGAGCACCGCACGGTGCATTCGACGTACTCAGGATGAATTGCAGCCTTCACAGGAAAACCTTCCGGGAGACGGGAGACTCCAGGATAACGGCGCAGGCCAGCGAACCATTCCGACCGACCCGGATGCGGCGCCGGAGCGACGGAGGAGCGCAGGCGCTCGCCAGCGAGCGAACGCCCGCGGGCCGGGTATCCCGGCCCGCAGTGAGCGCGCGAGACAGCATCGAAGGCTCCTACCCCCCTGGGGTAGGAGCCTTCGCGATCTCGGCGAGGAACTCGTCGTTGCTCTTCGTCGTGCGGATCTTGTCGATGAGCAGCTCGAGGCCGGCACCGCCCTCGAGCGCGTTGAGCAC
>DASRES010000046.1 GCA_035651955.1 Acidimicrobiia bacterium | reverse complement strand
TTCGTGGCGGCGAGCACGTTCGTTCCACCCGCGAAGCTTCCTGCGCCGCTCGTCTTCTTGAACGTGATGAGGCTGACGAAGTTCTCGTCCCCGAAGACCTCGTCGAGGACGCAGCGGACGCGATGCACGTTCTCGTCGCCGATCTGCACGAAGATGCTGCCCGACTCGGTCAGCAGGTCACGCGCGACGGTGAACCGGTCGCGCAGGTACGACAGGTACGAGTTGATCCCGTCGTTCCACGTGTCGCGGAACGCCTTGATCTGCTCCGGCTCGCGCGTCAGGTCCTCGACCTTGCCGTCCTTCACGTCGCGCTTGCGCGTGCTGACCTGCCAGTTGGAGCCGAACCGGATGCCGTAGGGCGGGTCGACGTAGATGCACTGCACCTGACCCTTGAGGTTCTCCTTGTCGGCCAGGCTCGTCATCGCGAGCAGCGAGTCGCCGAGGATCATGCGGTTCGACCAGTTGGCGTCGTGGTTGTAGAAGTCCACGAGCTGCTCGAACTCGAGCCCGTCGAAGTCGGCGAAGAGCTGCGGCTCGTCCCCGACGGTCCCGTCGCCACGCCCGACCGCGCGCAGGCCGTCAATGATCGCCTTCGGCTCGATCTTCTCCTGGATGTAGACGGGGACGACCGGGATCTCGAGCCCGGCGCGGTCCTGCGCGTCCTTGCCGCGCCACATGAGCTGCGGGTCGAGCGACGTGTCGCGCTCGTAGGTCAGCGTCGCGGGCGCCGATTCGTCGTCGGCGACGAAGTCGGCTAGCTCCTCGGTCGGGATGTTGGTGCGCTTGTCACGATGACGGAGCGCGTCGAGTTCGCTTGTCACCTTCGCGCCCGTGCTCCTCTTCTTCGGCGGCACGTCAGCCTCCCCGTTCGATGTCACACCCCGTCGGTACCGTGCCGACATGGCCGAATCCGTTCCGTCGCTCGAGCTCCTCGCGGACGAGACCCGGGCCGAACGCGAGTCGCTCACGCGCCACGCCGACACCGTCGATGCAAAGGCGGGTGTGATCCTCGGCTTCGCGAGCGCGCTCGCCGCGCTCGAGGCCGGCCGCGGTGGAGTCGCCGCATCGACGGGTTCGGCGCTGGCGACGCTTGCCGCGCTCGTCGCGTCGGCAGTGCTGTGGCCGCGTCCCTTCCCTGCGTGGGACGTCCGGCGCGTCAGCGAGGAGTACCTGGCCGCCGATCCGCGATTCACCGAGCGGCTGTTGTTCGAGAACGCGGTGACGATGGTCGAGAAGATCCAGCGCGAGCTGCAGGTGAAGGTCGGTCGCCTGCGTGGCGGGATTGCGTTGCTCGCCCTCGCGGCGATCGCCTTCCTGACCGATACGATGATCTAACTCGGAGGTGCCGCGATGCGTGGACGCAAGCAACCGGGGACCGGCTACCCCAACCCCGAGATCATCGGTCACATGGAGAAGGCACCGCGCTGGGCGCGTGAGCGCGTGCGGGGCTGGCGTCGCCTGCTCACCCCGTTCCGCGGTGTGCCACTCGACGATCCTCCGCCGTTGTTCACGCCGGATCCCGACCTCATCGGCGACATGCAGAAGAGCGAGAACGGGCCCCGCGAGACGCGCTGACTTCACACGCGCTCCCGCGCGTCGAGGATCCCGCGGGTCGTCGCCTGCGCGTTCCACGGATCGACGATTTCGACGAAGTCCCACCGGCCGAACGCACCGTGCGCGTTCACGGCCGGCACCCAGTGGTCACGCATCGTCGCGACCTTCGCCTCCTTGTCGCGCCGCTGCGCGCCCGAGACCTCGACGACGAGGTGCAAGGGATCGTCGGGGCCGCGGCCGTCGTCGATGCGGACGATGAAGTCGGGCAGGTAGCCGCGCTGCTCGCCGTCGATCGCGTACGGCACGACGAAGCCGAGGCCGTGGTTCTTCACGTACGCGAAGACCTCGTCCATGTCCTCGAGCGTCTCCGCCATCTTCGCTTCCCAGCCCGAGTCGAGCACGACGTGCGACACGTGACACCGGTCGGGATCGGTCTCCCACACGTCGCGCGTCGTGTCGAAATCGACGACGGCGGTGGTGCCGACCGGGTCGTGCGGGCGGAGCATCGGCTGGAGACGCTTCCCGGTGTCGTCAGCCCGCGCGATCGCCTTGTACATCCGGTCGACGGCATCGTCCGCCTTCTCGCGGATGAGCAGCATCGGCACGAAGCAGTGGTCGTGGAGGGTGACGCAGTCGCTCATCCATCGCTTCGTGATGCGGAGCGCTTGCGGGAACAGCCACGGTTCCTCGTTGCCCGTCTCGTCGCGGAAGTATCGCTCGACGAGACGCTTCGCGAGCCGGAACGCGACTTCCTGCTCGCGCAGTCGCGCGAGGTCGTCGAGCGTGTGCTGCTCGATCTCGCCGACGATGGGTGCGACATCGGTCCGGGTCGGCATGTCGCGCGTCGACAGGACGAGATGTGACGACTCGTCGAACCGAGCGCTGAGGCGCGTTCCGGAGAGCTCGTACCGGTAGCCGACGACGCGCGGGAACGTGATCTCGCACCGAGGCGCTCGGTCGGGAAGCGCTCGCACCCTGGTCGGGATCTTGCCGGGACGCGGATCGGTCGACGACCCGGCCGCCGGGATGAACGAGAACGGGACCCCGTAGACCTCCGCGTACTCCGGGTCGAACATCCCGTCGGCGTCGGCGACGTAGCTGCGGCGGCGGAGCCCGCGGCCGACGACCTGCTCGCACAGCAACTGCGTCCCGAACGCGCGGACACCGAGGATGTGCGTGACGGTGTTCGCGTCCCAACCCTCCGTCAACATCGACACCGAGACGACGCAGCGGACCTGCTCGCCGAGCCGTCCCGGCTTGCCGACCGTGTTCATGACCTCGCGCAACAGGTCCTCGTCGGTCAGGTCCTCCGCGCTCCGCCCCGGGAACCGCGCCTCGTACTCGCGCTTCCACTCGTCGATCTCCGCGGACGCAGCCCGCTTGAACTCGGCGTTCATGACGTCGCCCGACTCGAGCTGCTCGGAGTCGACGAGGATCGTGTTCGGCCGGTTGCGCCAGCGGTCACCGTCGATGTTGCTGAACAGCGGGGTGTCGGGGTTCGGGACGAGGACGGTCGAGCCGTCCGGAAGGGTCTTCTCCCAGCCCGCCAGCCAGTCGAACACCAGCTTCGAGACCGCAGTGTTGTTGCACACCACGATGAACACGGGCGGTGTCGCGCCGCCGAGCTTCCGGGCCTCGCTCGCCTCCCACCGCCGGAATGCCTTCGCGTAGTTGCCGTAGAGCGTCCGCAGCGCCGTCTCGAGCTCCCCGGGCAGTCTCGGTTCGAGACCGCCGCCGACCGCGGCGTCCTTGCGGCTCTTCTTCGGCAGCTCGTCGCGAATGCGCGGCCACAGATCACGGAACGTGACGCCGGTTCCGGTCATCGCATCGTCGCTGACCGGCACACGCGGCACCTTGACGACGCCGCTCTCGATCGCGTCGATTAGCGAGAAGTCCGACACGACCCACGGGAACAACGTCCCTTCCGAGTAGCCGGACCCGCGCAGAAAGAACGGCGTCGCGGACAGGTCGTAGACGGTCTTCACACCCATCTTCGCTGTGACCGCCTCGATACCGGCGATCCACACACGAGCGGCCTTCTCGCGCTTGTCCGCCTCGCGACGTTCTTCCGCCGTCAGCTTCTCGTCCGCGGTCTTCGTCGCTCGTCGGCGATAGCAATGGTGCGCTTCGTCGTTGAGCACGACGATGCCGCGCTTGTTCCCGAGCTCCCGACACACGCGACGGACCATCTGCGCGGGCGATTCGACGAACGGGCTCGCACCGTCCGGGGCGAGAACCTCCTTCGTCAGCTTCGACGCCTTCGCATCCGTCGTCTCACGGGGTTGGAACGCGTGGAAGTTCGTGACCACGACTTGCGCGCGCCCGAGGCCGTCCACGAGATCGGGCGGGACGAGCTCGCGTTCGCGGTAGTAGTTGTTCGGATCGCTGGGGAGCAGGACGCGCAGCCGATCACGAATGGTGATCCCTGGTGCGACGACGAGGAACGCGTCCGTGAAGCGAGCGTCTTGGGGGTTCGCGGCCTTGTTCAGCGTGTGCCACGCGATGAGCATTGCCATGACGACGGTCTTGCCGGTTCCGGTCGCCATCTTGTGGGCCACGCGGAAGAGGCCGGGGTTGGCGTCATCCGCGAAGCGGCGCAGCTCGTTCGCGATCCACTGGTCGCCGATGCGGTTGGCGGCCTCGGTGAGGTAGATCGCCGTTTCGAGTGCTTCGACCTGGCAGAAGAACAGCGGCCGATCGCGTGACGCGTCCGCCCAGTGGTCGAGCAATCGTCGCGTCGTGGTCGTGACGTGTTGGTAGCCACCCTGTCGCCAGAGCGCGATGCGCCCGCGCACGCGGTTGATGAACGCGTTCTCCTCGATCCGGTCCTTGGTCCACTCCGTCTCGAAGGCCTGCTGGCCGCCCCGCCTCTTCGCGGCCGGGATGGGCACGAAGTACGAGCTCGGACGTCGCTCGTCGACAATCTCGTTCGTGATCCCGTCGTCAGCGAACCGGAAGTGGCGACGCGGCTCCGCGAACGCGGAGTTGAGGATCGGGTTCTCGATCGTGTCGGCCATGATTCGCCCGCCGTTTGTAGCAGGCGGGCGACGGCGCGTGGTTCACCCGTGGCTGACAGGCTCCGGCGTCGACGGGCCACCCGGCTCGACGAGGATCTTCACCTGGTCCTCGGGATCCGCGAGCGCGTCGAACGCGGCGGGCACGCCCTCGACGCCCACCGTCCCCGTGATCAACGGGTCGACGTCGAGCCTGCCCTCGGCGATCGTCTCGAGCGTGCCCTGGAACTCGAGCGGGTCGTAGCCGAACGCGAACAGCAGCTCGAGCTCCTTCACGACGCCGACCATCGGGTGGATGCGGTCGTGCTCCATGCACACACCGACGACGAGCACGCGTGACTGCGGCGGCGCGTCGCGCATGGCCGCTTCGAGCATCCCGGGGACGCCGACCGCCTCGAAGACGACGAGCGGGTGGCGGCCGCCGTCGACCCGCCGCCACGCGTCGATCGCCGGTTCGGTCGCCGGGTCGACGATCTCGTGCGCGCCCAACTGTGCCGCGAGCGCGCGCCGGCGTGGCGAGTAGTCGGCCGCCACGATCGGCTCGATGCCCTTCGCGCGCAGTGACGCGATCACGGCGAGGCCGATCGGGCCGCACCCGAGCACGAGCGCGCTCTCGCCCTGCTTCACGCGCGACTTGTTCACCGCGTGCAGGCCGACCGCCATCGGCTCGGTGAGCGCGGCGTGCCGCGCGTCGAGGCCCGTGGGGACCTTGAGGCACATCCCCGCAGTGACGAGCATCCGCTCGGCGTAGCCGCCGCCGTAGCGGTTGGAGTACCCGATCGGCTCGACGCCCGTCGGACCGAGCGCGATCGGCATCGAGACGACGAGGTCACCCGGCTTCGACGGTACGCCGTCGGTGTCGGGCCCGAGCTCCACGATCTCGACCGCGTACTCGTGGCCCATCACGTAGTCGCGCGAGGGGTCGAACGGGCTGGGCTGCCCGGTCGCCTCGAACATGTCCCGCATCTTCGAGGCGTGCTGCAGCGCGTGCAGGTCGGACCCGCAGATCCCGCACGCGCGGACGGCGACGAGCGCATCGCCGCTGCCCGGCTGCGGTTCGGGCACGTCCTCGACGCGCAGGATCCGGTCGCGGGCGACGGCGGCGAGCATGCGGGCGAGCTTGGCCATCGCTCGACCACGTGGTCAAGCTGCCCGCCGCGCACGGCCGCGTTGGTACACAAGTCGCGCCCATGACCGCGAGTTGTGTACCAACCGCGGGTGCGAGCGGCACGGCGCGCTCGTGCGTCACGATGTCGCACTGGCGACGGAGGTGAGCGCGTGACGTGGGAGCCCGAGCTCGACGAGCTGCGCCGGCGCGAGGCGATGGTGCGCGAGATGGGCGGCGAGGAGAAGGTCGCCAAGCACCACGCGGCCGGGAAGCTCACGGTGCGCGAGCGCATCGACCACCTTCTCGACCCGGGATCGTTCCACGAGGTGGGCGCGCTCACGGGCAAGGCGACGTACGAAGACGGACGCCTCATCGAGCTGACCGCCGCGAACTTCGTCATGGGACGCGGGCGGATCGACGGCCGGCCCGTCGTCGTCGGCGGCGACGACTTCACGGTGCGCGGCGGCGCCGCGGACGCGTCGATCTTCCAGAAGCAGGTCCACGCGGAGCGAATGGCGAACGAGTTGCGCCTGCCGATCGTCCGCCTCGTCGACGGCTCGGGCGGCGGCGGGTCGGTGAAGTCGCTCGAGCAGATGTCGCGCAGCTACGTGCCGTTCAACCCGGGGTGGGAGTGGGTCGTCGACAACCTGTCGACCGTTCCGGTCGTCGCGATGGCGCTCGGTTCGGTCGCGGGCCTCGGCGCGGCGCGCGTCGTCACGAGCCACTACTCGCTCATGGTCCGCGGCACGTCGCAGGTGTTCGTCGCGGGCCCGCCGGTGGTCGCGCGCCTCGGTGAGGACGTCGACAAGGAGACACTCGGTGGTGCCGACGTGCACGGTCGCAACGGCGTGGTCGACGACGTCGCGGACAGCGAGGACGACGCGTTCGCGCGCGCACGCCGATTCCTGTCGTACCTGCCGTCGTCGGTGTACGACGTGGCGTCACGCGCGTCGCACGTGGGCGACGCGCACGACCGGCGCGACGAGTCGCTGCTGTCCGCGATCCCGCGCGACCCGCGCAAGGTGTACGACGCGCGAAAGATCATCGCGTCGGTCGTCGACCGCGGCTCGTTCTTCGAGATCGGGCGCGGCTACGGGCGCTCGGCGATCACGGGCCTCGCCCGACTCGACGGGTGGCCCGTAGCGCTGCTCGCCGGCGACCCGTACTTCTACGGGGCGGGGTGGACAGCCGACGCCGCGCAGAAGGTGACGCGCTTCGTCGACCTCGCGGACACGTTCCACCTGCCGGTCGTCCACCTCGTCGACAATCCCGGCTTCGTCATCGGGACCGCAGCCGAGCGCGCCGCGACGATCCGGCACGGCGCGCGAGCGCTCGCCGCGATCCACCAGGCGACCGTGCCGTGGTGCTCGGTGATCCTGCGCAAGGTGTACGGCGTCGCGGGCGCCGCGCACCAGAACGCGTCACGGCTCTCGTACCGGTTCGCGTGGCCGTCGGGCGACTGGGGCAGCCTGCCGCTCGCGGGCGGCATCGAGGCTGCGTACAAGGCCCAGCTCGACACGGCGGAGGATCGTGACGCGATGCTCGCCGACATCGAGCGACGGCTGAACGCGTCGCGCTCGCCGTTCCGCACGGCCGAGGCCTTCCTCGTCGAGGAGATCGTCGACCCGCGTGACACGCGTCCGCTGTTGTGCGAGTTCGCCGAGCTCGCCGCGCCGCTGCGCGAGCCCGGGCGGCGGGCCCGGGGGCTGCGACCGTGACCGGTATCCGATCGGATACCATGGCCGGCGTGGACGCCGCCGTGACGATCAAGACCGCCCGGCGCCGGGCCGGACTCTCGCTGCGCGCGCTCGCCCGCCGGGCGGGGACGTCGCACGCCACGCTCCGGGCCTACGAGACGGGTGCGAAGGAGCCGGGCGTCGAGACGCTCACCCGCATCGCCCGCGCCGCCGGGTTCGAGCCCGAGGTCGAGCTGCGGCCGAGCGTCGCGGGCGTGGATCGCGCGGCCCGCGGGCGCGAGCTGGTCGATGCGCTCGAGCTCGCCGCGATGTTCCCGGCGCGCCACGAGCCGGTTCTGAGCTACCCGCGCTTCCCGGGCGCGTGACGACCCTCCCCGAGAAGATCGTCGCGATCCATCGCGCGCTCGACGCGGCCGCGCTCCCCCACGCGTTCGGGGGCGCGCTCGCGCTCGCGTGGTGCACCGAGCGCGCGCGCGGGACGGTCGACATCGACGTGAACGTGTTCGTCGACGTGTCGCACGCGCGCGACGTTCTCGACGCGCTGCCGTCCGACGTCGCGCACACGGACGGCGACGTCCAAGCGTTGACCCGTGAGGGCCAGCACCGGCTCTGGTGGGAGGCGACACCCGTCGACCTGTTCCTCGACACCACCGACTTCCACGAGCAGGCGTCCGGACGGGTGCGACGCGAGCCGTTCGCGGGCGTCGACCTGCCGTTCCTCTCGTGCACCGACCTGGCGATCTTCAAGGCGTTCTTCAACCGGCCGCGCGACTGGGGTGATCTCGCCGAGATGCAGGCTGTCGGAACGCTCGATGTCGACCGTGTCGTCGGTGTGCTCGTCCGCTACCTCGGCCCCGACGACGAGCGCGTCGAGCGGTTGCGCAAGATGGCGTGACGACGGACGTCCGACTCCGCGCCGCCGTGGCCGAGGACTTCACCTTCCTCGCGACGATGCTCGGCGAGGCCGCGGTCTGGCGTCCCGACAAGCCGACACCGACCGCTGATCACGTGCTCGCCGATCCGCGCTACGCGTGTTACCTCGCCGGATGGCCGCGGCACGGCGACTCGAGCGTTGCGGACGGACACCCCGCCATCAGTCTCAGCGTTGCCGAGCGCAACCCGGCGCGCCGGCTGTACGAGTCGACGGGCTTCGTCCCGGTCGCGACGCACGGATCGACCTGGACGACGATCCGACATGCCGCTCGATCGAGCTGAGCCGGTTCCGGCCTCGCGGTCGGGCCGTCCGTACACTCGTCGCGATGACGCAGGTGCACGAGCTGCTCAAGACGCCGCACTGGTCGACGGAGATCCCGCTGCACACGCCGCACACGCGGCTCCCGGTCCTCGACGCGACCGGGTTCGTGCGGCTGCGCGACCTCGACGAGCACATCCCGCCGTCGGAGTGGGAGTCCCTCGAGTACATGGACTGGAAGAGCGGCGGCGACACCAACTTCGCACCGATCGCGACCGCCGACGGCGAGCTCGACTGCCGCGGGTTCTGGAAGCCGGGGGACGAACGTCCCGACAAGGGCGGCAAGCTCACGTCCAACGCGGCGAAGTGCCCGACGATCACGCGCTACGTGCAGTCCGTCGGCGCGGACTTCGGACGCGTACGGATCATCAAGCTCGAGCCGCAGGACTACGAGATGTCGTTGCGCCAGATCCACCGCGACGACAACAACCGCTTCAACCCGGACGGCGACGGCTGGGTCGTGCGCGCGTGGCTCGAGCTCACCGACAACCCCGACAGCTTCATGGTCCTGATGGAGCAGGGCGACGACGGCCTCCCCGACCCGTCGACCGAGCACCGCGTCCCGCTGCATCGCGGCGCGCGCTTCGTCGTCGACACGCAGCGGCTGTGGCACGTCGTCTGCCACAACGGCACCGCGCCGCGCTACGCGCTCATCTGCAGCTTCGAGAGCGGCCCCGCGCTCGACCGCTGGATCCACTCGCAGCTGCCGTAGCGAGCCGATCGTCGAACTTTGGTGGATCGAACACCGCGGAGGTCGCAATTCCTCCAGAGCTCGTCGGGCACGCCGTCAGCATCGCTTGACCGTGCGGTCAAGTTGCGGCTGCAATGACCGGCCATGCGCATGCGATTCGGCCTCTTCCTCGCGCCCTTCCACCCGGTCGGTCAGAACCCGACGCTCGCCCTCGAGCGTGATCTCGAGCTGATCCAGCATCTCGACGCGCTCGGCTTCGACGAGGTGTGGATCGGCGAGCACCACTCGGCGGGCTACGAGATCATCGGCTCGCCGGAGGTGTTCATCGCGACGGCGGCCGAGCGCACGAAGCACATCAAGCTCGGCACGGGCGTGAACTCGCTGCCGTATCACCACCCGCTGCTGCTCGCCGACCGCATGGTCCTCCTCGACCACCTGACGCGCGGCCGGGCGATGCTCGGATGCGGACCCGGTCAGCTGACCTCGGACGCGCACATGCTCGGCATCCCGGCCGAGGCGCAGCGGCCGCGGATGCACGAGGCGCTCGACGCGATCATGCGGCTGCTGCGCGGCGAGATCGTCACGCAGGAAACGGAGTGGTTCACGTTGCGCGACGCGCGCCTGCAGCTCCGTCCGTACAGCGATCCCTGCTTCGACATCGCGGTCGCGGCGTCGATCTCCCCGACGGGCGCGATCGCGGCGGGCACGCACGGTGTCGGGCTGCTGTCGATCGCGGCGACGACCGCGCAGGGCTTCGACGCCCTCGGCACGCACTGGAACGCGTGGGCGGAGACGGCGGAGGAGCACGGGCACGTCGCGGACCGCGCGAAGTGGCGTCTGGTCGGGCCGATGCACCTCGCCGAGACGAAGGAGCAGGCGCGCAAGGACGTCGAGTACGGGATCGTCGAGTTCTCGAAGTACTTCACGCACGTGCTCCCCGCGGGACCGGTGCGCGGTGACACCGCGGAGGAGATCATCGAGAACGTCGACGCCGACGGCTTCGCGGTGATCGGCACGCCCGACGACGCGATCGCCAAGATCGACTCGCTGGTCGAGCAGAGCGGCGGGTTCGGCACGTTCCTGTTCTTCGGTCACGAGTGGGCGGACCGGGAGGCGACGCGCCGGAGCTTCGAGCTGTTCGCGCAGTACGTCATGCCGCGCTACCAGGACCAGCTCGGTCCTCCCGCGGAGTCGTGCGAGTGGGTGACGGGCAGTGGCAGCTACTTCGTCAACCAGGCCGCGACGTCGATCATGGCCGCGATCCAGGACCACGCCGAGAAGAAGCAGGCGAAGCAGTCGCCCGTGAGCTGACGCGCCCAGCCGACCGTTCTGTGAAGCGTCAGACACACATGGTGTGGATGACGCTGCACAAGAGCCGAGGGAGGCTCACGCCTCGTCGTCCGCGTCCTCGTCGGTCGCCGCGATCGGCGCGCCGTGGTGGAGCACCATGCGCCACCGGCCCTCGGTGCGCACGAACACGTTGACGGCCGCGACGCGCGCGGCGTCGAGCTCCTCCTGCACGACCGCGCCGCCCGCGCCGGTCGCCTGCAGGATGTTCTCCTCGAGCGTCACCCACCCGACGTCGCCCATGACGTGGACGCGCTCGTTCATCAGGAAGAACTGGATGTAGGGCGTGTGGCGGAAGATCGCGTCCCACGACCCTGCGACCTTCGCCCACCCGTACAACGTCGGCCAGCCCGGATGTGTGATCGTCGCCCGGTCGGTGCGGTCCCACACGTCGGCCATCGCGTCGAGGTCGCGCGCCTCGAACGCGCCGTAGAACGCGGCGTTCGCGGCGGAGACCGCGTCCTCGTCGCTGGTCACGGACGGACATCGTCGCGCACGCGCCGCACCACAGCGGGCATGATCCGGCCGTGCCCCCGGAACACTCGGAGACCATCGACGCCGGTGACGTCCGGCTCACGGTGCACCACTGGGGCGGCGCGCACGACGCGCCGCCGGTGCTGCTGGCGCACCCGACCGGGTTCCACGGCGTCGTGTGGGAGCCGGTCGCGACGCGGCTCGTCGCTCGCGGTCACCGTGTCTGGTCGTTCGACTTCCGCGGCCACGGAACGAGTGACCGCTCCCCGGACGGGTACGGGTGGGACGGCTTCGCGCGCGACGCGCTCGCCGTGACGCGCCACCTCGCGCTCGACGGTGATCCGTCGTTGCTCGCGGTCGGGCACTCCAAGGGCGCGACCGCGCTGCTGCTCGGTGAGGCCGACCACGCCGGCACGTACCCGCGACTCTGGTGCTACGAGCCGATCATGTTCGCGACGACCGACCCGATGACGGCCGACTTCGACAACCCGTTGACGACGGGCGCGCGCCGTCGCCGTGCGATCTGGGACTCACCCGCACAGGCCGAGCGCGCGTTCGCGTCGAAGCCGCCGCTCGACGTGCTGCACGCCGACGCGCTCCACGCGTACGTCGCGCACGGCCTGCGCCGCTCGGAGGACGGCGCGCACTACGTCTTGGCGTGCCATCCGCAGGACGAGGCCGAGGTGTACGCGATGGCGCCGGTGCACGGGATGTTCGCCCGGCTCCCCGAGGTCGACGCGCCGACGCTCGTCGCGTGCGGCGAGCACAGCGACGCGATCCCGCCGCGCCTCGCGCAGCAGATCGCGGACCGTCTGCCGAACGCCGGGCTCGAGGTGTTCGAGGGCCTGGGCCACTTCGGGCCGCTCGAGGACCCGGAGCGCGCGGTCGCGTCGATCGTCGCGTGGGCGGACGTCAGCCCGCGGCCTTGAACCCTTCGAGCACGCCGGCCCAGCGCTCGGGATCGCTGCGGTACGGGGCGTAGAAGCTCAGCCGGTCGACGAGGTCGCCGTACCGGGCGAGCATCTTGCCCGGGATCTCCTCGGGTTGGCCGACGACCGCGAACGTCGAGAGCATCTCGTCGTCGATCAGCTCACCCATCTTCACCCACTCGCCCTGCTTCGACAGCGAGTTGAGCTCGGTCTGCAGATCGCCCCAACCGTGCAGCTCGAGCACGCCCCGGTACGCGGGCGTCGACCCGTAGAACGCGATCTGCTGCTTCGTGCCCTGCTTCGCCGCCGCGAACTCCTCCTCGTTCGTCCCCGTGACGACGAACAGCGGGCCACCGATCTCGAACGACGCGCGGTCGCGGCCCGACTTCGCGAACCCGCGCTCCAGCGCGGGCATCGTCACCTCGCGCACGTACCGCTCGGTCGTGAACCCGTGGAGGATGACGCCGTCGGCGACCTCACCGGCGACCTCGGCCATCAGCCCGCCGACGGCCGCGAGGTGGATCTTCGGGCTGCCGTAGGGGTTCGGGCCAGGATCGAAGAACGGTGTCATGAGCGTGTGGCGGTAGAACTCGCCACGGAAGTCGAGCTTCTCGCCGTCGTTCCAGCTCGCCCAGATGGCGCGCATCGCGAGGATCATCTCGCGCATGCGCGGCGCGGGATGCGACCACGGCATCGAGAACCGCTTCTCGATGTGGGCCTTGACCTGGCTGCCGAGGCCGAGGACGAAGCGGCCCTTCGAGTACAGCTGCAGGTCGTAGCCGACGTTCGCGAGCGTCATCGGGTTGCGGGCGAACGCGACCGCGATGCCGGTGCCGAGCTCCACGCGCTCCGTGCGCTCGGCGGCGAGCAGGACCGGGAAGAACGGGTCGTGGCTCGTCTCGGCCGCGAGGAGACCGTCGAAGCCGACCTCCTCGGCCTCGCGCGCCCGCTCGCCCGCGTCGAGCGTCCCGGCAGGAAGTCCCGTGTCGATCTTCATGGCGGGGAACCGTACTTCCACGCTCGAGGTGCGCGGGCGGGAGGGCGGCGGCGCGCGATCGTGGGCGGCATGGTTCGTTCAGGCCGGCGACTCGGCGCGGTCGCGGTGCTCAGCACCGTCGCGCTCGCGGCGTGCAGCGGTGGGGGAAGTGGCCACCGCGCACGGCCGTCGCGCGCGACGTCGACGTCGGCGTCGACCTCGACGACCGTGCCGTCGACGACGACCACCATCACGATGTCGCCGGCCGGTCCCTCGTCGACGACCGCCCCGGCACCGCACGGCGGCGTGACGCCCTCGACGGCGCGACCGGGCTCGGTGCCGTCGCCCCAGGCGAGCTGCATCGCCGAGACCCCGCAGGAGCTGACGGGCTATCTCGGCCGCTCGCTCGCGGGTGCGCAGGCGCTCGCCGCGAGCCAGGGCTACCACGTGCGCGTCGTCGGCTCGGACGGGACGTGCGCGAGCGTGTCGACCGAGCTCGACGCCCATCGCGTCGACGTCTATCTCGACCGCGGCGTCGTCACGGCCGCGGGCATGGGATGAGCACGGACGACTGGCTGATCGGCGGGCACGAGCGCCGTGCGATCGTCATCGAGCCGTACGACCCGGCGTGGCCCGTGCGCTTCGCGCACGAGCGCGCGTGCATCACCGACGCGCTCGGTCCGGCGGCGCGACGCGTCGAGCACATCGGGTCGACGAGCGTCCCCGGTCTCGGCGCGAAGCCGATCGTCGACATCCTCGTCGTGGTCGACGACGTCGACGACGTGCGCGTCGGGGACGCGCTCGAGCTCGCGGGCTACGTGCTGCGCGTGCGCGAGCCCGGACACCGCATGTTCCGCCGGCCCGACCGCTCCGTGCACGTCCACCTCTGGCCGACCGGGAGCGACGACGTCCGTCGCCATCTCCTGTTCCGTGACCGGCTGCGCGTGGACGCCGGCGACCGGGCCCGCTACGAGGCGATCAAGCGCGAGCTCGCGCGGTGCGACTGGGACGACATGAACGACTACGCGGACGCCAAGTCGGCCGTCGTCGCCGAGATCACCGCACGAGCCGAGGCGTGGGCGGCGCGTACCGGCTGGCAGCCGTGACGCCGGCGCGGGGTCCGCGTCGCTGACACACCCCCGCTGTACCCTCCGGCGCATGGGCGTCGCACTGCCGGGATCCCTGTCGCCGAGCTCCGTCTCGTCGTTCAAGGACTGCCCGCTCGCGTTCCGGTTCGCCTACGTCGACCGGCTGCCGGAGCCCCCCTCGGCCGCCGCGAGCAAGGGCACGCTCGTCCACCGCGCGCTCGAGCACCTCATGTGCCGCGCGCCCGCCGAGCGCACCCTCGACGCCGCGCTCGACGACCTCGCCCGGGCCCGCGCCGACCTCCAGGACCATCCCGATCTCACCGGTCTCGACCTCACGGTCGACGAGTGGGAAGCGTTCCACACCGACGCGCGACGCATGGTCGAGCGGTACTTCGAGCTCGAGGACCCGACGACGGTGCACCCCATCGGGCTCGAGCTCAAGCTCGCCGCCAAGATCGGCAAGGTCACGCTGCGGGGGATCATCGACCGGCTCGAGATCGCCGACGACGGCGAGTGGGTCGTCACCGACTACAAGACCGGTTCCGTGCCCTCCGAGCAGCGCGAGCGGTCGCGTCTCGCCGGCGTGCACATGTACGCGCTCCTCTGCGAGCAGATGCTCGGCCGGCGTCCCGCGCGCGTGCAGCTCCTCTACCTGTCGAAGCCCGAGGCGATCATCGCCGAGCCCACGGAGCAGTCGGTGACGGGCGTCGCGCGCCGCACCAGCGCGATCTGGTCGGCGATCGAGCGCGCGTGCGCGACCGAGGACTTCCGACCGAGCCCCGGGCCGCTGTGCACCTACTGCGCGTTCCAGCCGTACTGCCCCGCCTACGGCGGCGACCCGCTGCTCGCGCGCGAGCTGCTCGGGCCGGGCACGGTCATCGAGCCGACGCTGCCGCTCGCCAACGCGAGCTGACCGGACGGGAACGCTCGCGGCGGCCGGTAGGCTCGCCGCCCCGATGGCTCCCACGCGAGCACGCGGTCTGCGGGAACGCGTCCACGCGATCGACGACGCGGTCGACGCGTGGGCGCTCGCGCACCGCGGGCCGGTCGCGGACGCCGTCTTCTACGGCCTCTCGAGCGCGGCCGACCACAGCATCCTCTGGTTCGCGCTCGGCGCGCTGCAGTCGGCGAAGCGGGGCGACATCACGCGAGGGCTGCGCCTCGCGACGGCGATCGCGGGCGAGTCGATCCTGACGAACGGCATCGTGAAGAGCTTCTTCCGGCGCGTCCGGCCGCCGAGCGACAGCGACGGGCCGCTGCCGTACGGGATGCGACGCCCGATCACGAGCTCGTTCCCGTCGGGCCACGCGACCTCCGCGTTCATGGCCGCGGTGATGCTGTCCGAGGGGACGAGCCTCGGGCCGCTCCTCTTCGCGCTCGCCACACTCGTCTCCGCGAGCCGCGTGTACGTCCGGCTGCACCACGCGTCGGACGTCGCGGCGGGCGCCGCATTCGGGCTCGCGCTCGGGCTGGTCGCCCGCCGGGTGATCCCCGATCCTTCACGGTGAGACCGTCGAAAAGGTCGTGAGGCGACAGGTTCGTGGGAATCATTCATCGGGTCGCCCGGTTGTGACCGTCGTCGCAGACGCAGGAGGTGTGCCCGTGCCGCGCTCGTTCGCCGTGACCTGGGACTATCGCTGCCCGTTCGCCCGGAACGGTCACGAGGCCGTCGTGAACGCGCTCCGCGAGGGGCGCGACCTCGACGTCCGCTTCCTGCCGTTCTCGCTCGACCAGGCCCACGTCGAGGAGGGCGAGGCCCCGGTGTGGGAACGCCGGCCCGGTGAGTGGGGCACGGGCGTGCTCGCGCTCCTCTACGGGATCGCCGTGCGCGACTCGTTCCCGGAGCGGTTCCTCGACTTCCACGTCGAGGCGTTCGCGGCCCGTCACGACCACGGGTTGAAGCTCGGTCACGAGGACGTCCTGCGCGACGTGTGCACCAAGGTCGGCCTCGACCCCGACGCCGTCGCGAGCGAAGCGCACTCCGGTCGTCCGCTGAAGACGCTCGCCGCGGAGCACACCGAGGCGGTCGACAACTGGTCGGTGTTCGGCGTGCCGACGTTCATCGCCGGCGACGAGGCGGTCTTCGTCCGGTTCATGGAGCGCGGGCGCGTCGACGACCTCGACCGCGCGCTCGACCTGCTCGACTGGACGCGCCTCAACGAGTTCAAGCGCACACGGATCCCGCGATAACGCGACCGGCGAGCGTTTGCGCCGCCTCCGGCGAACGGCGACGCTGACACGATGCCCGAGACCACGGACGGCTCCCGCGACGGCTCGGTGCGCCGCATGACGGACACCGAGTACGTCATGTGGACGCTCGACGACGACCCTGCGCTGCGGTCGGACTTCGTGAACGTGACGGTCCTCGCGTCGCGGCCCGACGAGGCCCGCCTGCGCGCGAAGGTCGTCGGCGCGCTGCGCGCCGTGCCGAACTTCGCGGACCGTGTCGTCACGGCGCCGTTGCGACTCGCGCCGCCCGAGTGGCAGCCGCCCCGCGAGATCGACCTCGACTACCACCTGCGCAAGGTCGCGGTGCCGGCCCCGGGCGGGATGCGCGAGCTGCTGGACCTCGCCGCGGTGCTCGCCGCGACGCCGTTCGACCGCACCCGCCCGTTGTGGGAGTTCACGCTCGTCGAAGGGCTGGCCGACGGTCGGGTCGCGCTCCTCGAGAAGGTGCACCACGCGATCACCGACGGCGTCGGCGCGCTGAAGCTGTCGATGTCGCTCGTCGACTTCGAGGCCGATCCCCCCGCCACGCGCACGACGTCGGACGAGATCGCCGACGACGACGTCCCGCTCGCCGGTCTCGTCGTCGACGACCCCGTCGACCGCACGACGCTGGTGGACACGGTCGCCGACGCGCTCTCCTTCGTGGTGCGCCGGCAGCTCGGGCTCGCGCGGTGGAGCCTGCGCGCGACGGCGGATCTCCTCGCTCACCCGCAGGACGTCGCCGAGCGAGCGGCGGACACGGCGGCCCTGCTCGCCTCCGTCCGGCGCCAGGTGCTGATCACCGAACCGGGCCGGTCGCGCCTGTTCGCGACACGTTCGATCGCGCGGCGCTACGAGACGTTCACCGTGCCGTTCGAGCCCGCGCGTCAGGCGGCCCGCGCGCTCGGCGGGACGCTCAACGACCTGTACGTGGCCGGCGTCGCGGGCGCGCTCGGTCGCTACCACGAGCGGCTGGGCTCACCCGTGGACGAGCTGCGCATGGCGATGCCCGTCAACCTCCGGTCCGACGGCATGGCGAGCGCGGGCAACGCGTTCGCGCCGACGCGCGTGCTCGTACCCGTCGTCCCGAAGGACCCCAAGGAGCGGTTCGACGCCGTGCGGGCGAGGCTCGCGGGGCTGCGCGACGAGCCCGCGCTCGGCGCGGTCGGCTCGTTGTCCAGCCTGCTCGCGACGCTCCCGCCCGCCGCGCTCGTCGCGATGGCTCGCCTCCAGTCGGGCACGATCGACTTCGCGACCTCGAACCTGCGCGGGAGTCCCGTCGATCTCTACACCGGCGGCGCGCGCATCGTCGCGAACTACCCGATGGGGCCGCGCGAAGGATGCCCGCTGAACGTCACGATGCTCTCCTACGGCGGCGAGCTGCAGATGGGCCTGAATCTCGACCCGGCCGCGGTGACGGATCCGGACGCGCTGCTCGCGTGCCTGCGCGAGGCGTTCGACGACCTGTTGCTCGCCGGGACCTGACCTTGACGCGCGCGCCCGGCTACGGGCGGTGCATGCGCACGCCCGGCTCGGCGAGCGCGTCCTCCCACTCGGCGTACCCGGGGTCGCGCCACCGGCGGTGCTCGCACTCGCTGCACTCGTCGACGACGTAGAGATGCAACGTCGGCGCGTCGTCGGCCAGCTCGAGGATGTCGGGGACGCGCGGGTGTGGCGGTGCGGCGTCGAGCAGGTCGACGAGCGCGACGACGGCCACGACGCGGCTCCGGCAGTCGGGGCACGCGGAGACCGTCGCGGCATCCAACCCACCGGCCAGCGCGAGCAGGCTCGACGCCTCGGCGGGGTCCAGCTCGACCCGGTTCCCGTCGTCGTCGACGAAGGTGAGACCGCCCCGGGACGGTGTCTCGCGCCTCGCCATACGGGCAAGCTACCGCCGCGCGGGCGGCCGGTGACCACGGTCGCGCGGGCTCGACCGGGTCGGCCGGCGAACCGGGCGAACGCCGCGAATCGACCACGTCCCCGGTCTAGCCTCGGGCCGTGCGAGCGCTGACGATCGCCGACGGCGGGCGGCTGGCCGTCGAGGACCGCGAGCGGCCCCGGCCGGGCCCCGGCGAGGTCCTCGTCCGGGTCCACGGGGCCGGTCTGAACCGGGCCGACCTGCTCCAGCGGGCGGGCCGGTACCCACCGCCGACCGACGCGCCGCCCGACGTGCCCGGGCTGGAGTTCGCCGGCGTCGTCGAGGAGACGGGCCCGGGCGTGACCGAGCCGGCGGCCGGCGACCGCGTGTTCGGGATCGTCGGCGGCGGGGCGCAGGCGGAGTACGTCCGGACCCGGGCCGAGCACTGTGCCGCGGTGCCGGAGAGCCTCGACCTGCGCCTCGCCGGGGGTGTCCCCGAGACGTTCATGACCGCGCACGACGCGCTGGTCACGCAGGCCCGCCTGCAGCCCGGCGAGCGCGTGCTCGTGCACGCGGTCGGGTCCGGTGTCGGGACCGCGGTCGTGCAGCTCGCGAGCGCGTGGAAGTGCCCGACGGTCGGCACGGCACGCCACCGCTCGAAGCTCGAGGCCGCGGACGGGCTCGGGCTCACCCGCGGCGTGCTCGCGCCGTCGCCGTTCGACGCGCACGCCCTCGCGCAGCAGATCACGGAGGTCGCAGGACCGTGCGACGTGACGATCGATCTCGTCGGCGGCTCGTATCTCGAGACCGACGTCCACGCGGCCGCGCCGCGCGGGCGCATCGTGCTCGTCGGCACGCTCGCGGGCGGTTCGTCGGCGTTCCCGATCCTCGTCGCGATGGGCAAGCGCCTCACCGTGATGGGGACGGTCCTGCGCGCGCGGTCGAACGCGGAGAAGGCCGAGGTGACCGACGCGTTCGCGGTCGACGTCGCGCCGCTGCTCGGCGACGGAGGCATCGCGCCCGTCGTCGACGAGATCGTCCCGCTCGCCGACGCGGAACGCGCCTACGAGCGGCTCGCGTCCGACGAGACGTTCGGCAAGGTGATCCTCGACTGCACGTGACGCGCTTCTGCGCGTCAGCCCACCGCGACGGTCACCGCGCCCGGGGTCGTCGCGGTGTCGACCCGGAACGGTCGCGGCGCGTCGAGACCGATCACCCAGCTGAGCACGCCCTCCGTGGCGTCGAGGAGCTCGACGTCGCGCACGTGCGCGAGCCCGGTCGGGTGCAGCGACGTCGGGCCGGTGTAGGTCAGTGGCGCGCTCGGGTTCGTGAAGTCGGTGATCGACGCGCGGTCGAAGCGCACGACGAGGAACGCGTCGCCCTGCACCGCGTGCACGCGGCCTTCGCCCGAGTCGCGGAACGGCGGGGTGCCGGAGCGCACGTCGTAGCCGGGGACGATCGCCGCCGGCGTGCCGCGGAAGATGAACGTGACGTCGTCGCCACAGTGCCGCGAGGCGGTCGTCAGGCCGGTCATCCGCACGACATCGGTGCTGGGCGGCGTCTGCTGCTCGGTGGTCGCGCCCGGCCGGCAGGACGTCGAGGTCGTCGAGGTCGTCGACGCCGACGTCGTGCTCGTGACGCCCGAGCCGGCCGAGCGCTTCGAGCCCGAGCCGGACCCGCACGAGGCGAGCGCGACGGCCGCGACCACGACGACGGCGACGCGCGCCGAGGGGGGCGGTCCGTGAGACCTCGTCATCGTTACCATCGTGACCCGTCGCGCATCGGGCGTGACGTCACCCCGGGAGGACGACTCGTGGAGCAGGCGTCGCTCGCCGAGCGACTCGGTTACGCACCACACGACAAGCTGCTCGTCGTCAACTGCGACGACCTGGGCTCCACGCGCTCCGCGAACGTGGCCGTGTACGAGGCGCTGCGTCACGGCGTCGCGACCAGCGCGTCCCTCATGGTGCCGTGCCCGTGGGCGCGCGACGCGGCGGCGGGCTACCGCGGCGAGGACGTCGGCGTGCACCTGACGCTGAACTCCGAGTGGGAGACGTACCGGTGGGGGCCGATCACGCACTCGCCGAGCCTGCTCGACGGCGACGGCGGGTTCCCGCGAACGGTCGATGACGTGTGGGACCACGCGGACCTCGAGGAGGTCCGCAAGGAGTGCCGCGCGCAGATCGAGCGCGCGATCTACTGGGGCTTCGACGTCAGCCATCTCGACTCGCACATGGGCACGTTGCAGCTGCGACCCGAGTTCTTCGACGTGTACCTCGAGCTCGCGGTCGACTTCGGGTTGCCGCTGCGGATGGCGGGCGCGAGCGGTGAGCAGGCGATCGGGTTCCCCTACCGGCGACTCGCAGCCGAGGAAGGCGTGGTGTTCCCCGACTTCTTCGTGCTCTGCCCGGTCGGCGCGCGACGTCGCATCGAGCGCGTGCTGTTCGAGCTGCGGCCGGGCGTCACCGAGGTGTACCTCCATCCCGCGGTCGACTCCGACGAGCTGCGCTCGTCGCACCCCGACTGGGCGGGACGGGTCGAGGACCACGCGTACCTCACGTCCGACCCGTCGCTCCCCGATCTCGTCGAGCGGGCCGGCGCGATCCTCGTCGGCTACCGCGAGCTGCGCGACCTCCAACGCGCGGAGGCGGCCGCGTGAGCACCGTCACCGCGGCGGAGCTCGCGGACCTGGTGCACGCCGCGCTCCCCGACGAGGACCTCAGCGCCGCGGACCTGCTCACCTGCTGCGGCGGTGAAGGGTCGGTCACGATCGGCGACGGCGACGCCGCCGCGGTCGTCAACGTCGCGCGCTGGTCCCCGGTGGCGACGCCGATCGCGTGGATCCTGCTGCTCGCGGTCGCGCCCGAGCGCCAGGGCGAGGGCCGCGGGCGCGCGCTCGTCGAGGAAGCCGCCGTGTACGCGCGCGAGCAGGGCGCGCGCGAGCTGCACCTCGGGAACGCGATTCCCCGCTACGTCTGGCCCGGTGTCGACTTCCAGCTCACCGCCGCGCTGTCGCTGTTCGAGGCGTGCGGGTTCGAGCCGTACGGCGCGGAGATCAACATGGCGATCCCGACGGCGTTCCGCGCCCCCGTCCCGGAGGGTGCCGTCCTCACGGTCGAGGACGGCGACGGCGCGGTGCAGCTCGCGACGCGCGTGCACCCTCACTGGGCCGACGAGGTGCAGCGCGCGACCGCGAACGGCACCTGCTTCGTCGCCCGCGACATCCACGGCGCAACGCTGGGCCTCGCGTGCCACTCCGTGAACCGGCGCGCCCTCATCGGCCCGATGGCCACCGACCCCGAACGACAGGGTCTCGGGATCGGCACCGCGCTGCTCTCGACGCTGTGCGCGGACATCGCCGAGCAGTACGGCGTCGACGAGGCCGAGATCTCGTGGGTCGGGCCGGTCGGCTTCTACGCGAAGGCCGGTGCGCGCGTCAGCCGCGTGTTCCGCACCGCCCGCCTCGCGCTCTGACCTCGCCCGCCCGTTTTGTGAAGCGTCAAGCACACATTGTGTGGTTGACGCGTCAGAGAAACGTGGTGGAGGCGCGCAGCTTCTCCTGCATCGCGCCGTACTCCGCCGTGCGCGTCGCCGGCATGGTGGGCAGGAGCACGCCCATGTCGCCGTTGACCTTCGCCCGTCCCCGCATGAACGCGACGTTCGGGTCGAGCTCACCCTGCTGCACGGCCACCGCGTCGGCGTACGGGATCGTCACGGTCACGTCGGCATCGGGACGAGTTCCGAGCGTCGCCTCGCGCAGCTTCCCGCCGTCGAACACGAGCACGTACGACACGTCGCCGTCCGGCGCGCCGGTGACGGTGTGCTGCACGGTTCCGGTCGCGTCGCCGTAGTCGATCCCGGCCGCGTCCCCGCGGAGCTCGTCCAGCCACTCCTGCGTGAGGAACACGGGCATCGTCAACGCGACGCGCTCGTGCGCGCGTCCGTCCGGACGCCGGCGAAGAGGTCGTCCTCGACGTCTCCCTCGGCGACACCGTTGTCGACCAGCGACCGCGCGAGCGCGTACTCCTCCCAGGGGAAGACCTCCCGCACGACGTCGTCGGGAAGTCGCATCCAGAAGCCGGTCGGGTCGACCTGCGTGCGGTGCGCCAGCAACGCTTCGCGCCGCTTGTGCAGGAAGTCGGACACGTCGACGAGCGTCGTGAACCGGTCCGGACGCTCCTCGAAGCCGCGCTCGAACCACGACGCGTACGGGCTCTCCTCGCCGCGCTGCTGGAACGCCTCGTGCAACGCCTTCACGCGCGCGACGGAGAAGCCCGTGTAGTACATCTTCGACGGCTGCCACGGCTCGCCCGCGTCCGGGAACCGCTCGGGATCACCGGCCGCGTCGAACGCGACGACGCTGATCTCGTGCACCCGGATGTGATCCGGGTGGGGGTAGAACTTGCGATCGTCGCCGTACGTGACGATGACCTGGGGTCGCTCCGCGCGGATGATGCGCACGAGACGGCCGACCGCTTCGTCGAGCGGCGCGTTCGCGAAGTTGTCGGGGCGCGCGTTCGTCTCGGTGTCGGGCATGCCGGAGTCGTGGTAGCCGAGCATGTAGAGCTTCGAGTACCCGATCGCGTCGACGCTGTCGCGCAGCTCCCGCATCCGCACCTCGGGCAGGTTGGCGCGCACCTCGGGCGTGTCGACCGCGGGGTTCAGGATGTCGCCCGCCTCCCCGCCGGTGCAGCACACGAGCACCGTGCGGACGCCCTCGGCCGCGTACTTCGCGACCGTCGCGGATCCCTTCGACGCCTCGTCGTCGGGATGGGCGTGCACGGTGAGCAGGCAGAGCGGGTCGGCGTCCGGCATCCCTCGAAGCTACCCGCTTCCGTGCCGCGGACGGCCGGCCTCGACCGCCTCGCGTGACGGCCGCAACACCCAGACGTCCACGCGGCCGATGTCACGCACGCGCCGCGGGCGGAGCCGCCGCCACGTGAACGCGTCCTCGCCGGCGAGCGCGTCGTAGACGTCGGCGGACACGAGCACGGCACCGGGCTTGGCGATCTCGACGAGACGGCTCGCGAGGTTCACCGTCGGGCCGAAGTAGTCGCCCTCGCGAGCGACGACCGGACCGGCCGCGAGCCCGGCGCGCGCGACGGGGAGCACGTCGTCGCTCTCGACCGCGCCGGTCAGCGCGAGGGCGATCGACGCGCCGACCTCGCACTCGTCGGCCGCGAACATCACCTCGTCACCGATCATCTTCACGACGCGTCCACCGCGCGCCGCGACGGCGTCGTACGCGAGCGCCTCGAAGCGCGCGACGAGACGCGCGAGCTCGTCGGGTTCGAGCTCCTGGCTCAGCGCGGTGTAACCGACGAGGTCGACGAAGCCGATCGTCAACGGCCAGCCGGACTGGTCGCCGACGTCCTGGTTCGCGAGCTTCCGCCACAACGCCGCGCGTGTCTGCAAGCGGAGCGTGTAGTCGAGGAGACGCGCGAGCGTCGACCAGTTCGTCCCGTCCATCACTGCCACCGCGAGTGCCTCGTCGTCCACGCCCGACGACCAGCCGGCCTCGATCGCGCCTGCGATCTGGTCCGAGAAGAACTCCGCCAGCCGCGCGAGCCCCGACGCGACCGCGCGTGCCTGCTCGACGAACTCGTCGGCTTCGTCGCCGATCGTCATGCGCGCCGTGTGCAGGAACGTGTCGAGCATCTCGGCGTCGCGGTCGGTGAACACGGCCGCGCCCGCGGGCGGATCCGGGAACCCGAGCGCGCGCCAGATCCGGTCCGCGAGCGCGCGGTCGACGCCCGTCTTCGCCGCGACCTCGGCCTGGTCGTAGCGCGGGCGGCCGGGCACGAGCAGGCGGTCCGCAGTCAGCAGCGCGAGCCAGTGCTCACGTTCGGCGCGCGCGATCTCCTCCGCGGACGCACCGCGCCGTTGCAGGAAGCCGCGCAACCGGAGATCCACGGTCCGGACGATACGTGCGGACAAAGCCCGGCCGTGGGCGGACGCCCGGGACGGCCGGGCCCGAGGGAGCCGACGATACGTGCGGACGAAGCCCGGCCGTGGGCGGACGCCCGGGACGGCCGGGCCCGAGGGAGCCGAGGACGCGCATGGGCCCGGTGGGGACGCGGGCCGCGGTGCGGGGCAGAATGGCCGCTCGTGCCTCCCGCCCTCTCGGTCTCCGGCGTGACGAAGCGCTTCGGCCGCCGTCGCGTGCTCGACGGCATCGATCTCGACGTCGACCGGGGCGAGGCTGTCGCACTCATCGGCGAGAACGGCGCGGGCAAGAGCACGCTGCTGAAGATCTGTGCCGGGTTCCTCGGCCCCGACGGCGGCACGGTGACGACCAGCGGTCTCGTCGGGTACTGCCCACAGGAGCCCGGGCTCCTCGACCTGCTCACGGCGGACGAGCACCTCGTGCTGTTCGGCCGCGCGCAGGGGCTCTCGCGTGCCGACGCGCTCGACCAGGGACGGCAGCTGCTCGGCGAGCTCGGCTTCCCGGTCGGCCGGCCGGTGCAGACGCGACGCCTGTCGGGTGGATCGCGTCAGAAGCTCAACCTGGCGCTCGCGCTGCTGGGCACGCGCGACGTGCTCCTGCTCGACGAGCCGTATCAAGGCTTCGACCACGGGACGTACGTGAGCTTCTGGCACCACGTCGAGCGCTGGCGTGACGAGGGCCGCGCGATCGTCGTCGTCACGCACATGCTGGCGGAGCTGCACCGCGTCGACCGAGTGGTCGAGCTGCAGCCCGCCGCCCAGGCCGTCGCATGACGACGACCATCGGGAGGGTCCTGGCGACGGCCGAGGTGCTCGGTCGCGACCTGCTGCGACGCCGGCTCGCGCTCGTCATGCTCGTCGCGCTCCCGGTCGCGTTCTACGCCGCGACACGCTGGTCGGAGGGCGGCTACGCGTACACGTCGGGCGGCATGGGGATCAGCTGGTCGATCGCCGGCGCGGCGCTGTACTCCGCGCTCGCCGCGCGACCCGTCGACCGCCGACTCGTCCTCGACGGCTACCGGCCGGCCGAGCTGCTCGCGGGACGGGTCGTGGTCCTCATGGCGTTCGGGCTCTCGCTCGCGCTCGCGTTCGGCGCGCTGATGTACGGCGTCGCCGTGCCTCGCGACGCGATGTCGTTGTTCGTGTCGCTCGTGCTCGTGGCCGGCATCGCGGTGCCGTTCGGGCTCGCGATCGCCGCGCTCGTGCCACGCGAGCTCGAGGGCACGTTGCTGCTCATCGGTGTCGTCGGGATCGAGATGAGCCTGCCGAGCGGGAGCGCGCTCGAGGGCGTGATGCCGTTCGGCGGTCCGCACCGGCTGCTCGCGCTCGCGTCGGGTCGCCACGGCGGCTTCGCGCCACCGGTCCTGCGCGCGGTCGCGTGGTCCGTGCTGCTGCTCGCGCTCGCGACCGCCGCGTGGTGGGAGCGTGTGCACGTCACCCGGCACCCGCGCGCGGTGCCCCACGCGCGCCATGTCGGACGGGTCGCCCTCGGCCTCATGGCCGCGGGCGCCATCGTCCTCCTCGCGCTCGCCTGACTCCCACCCAGCTTTTGGGAAGCGAAGCGGCCACCATGTGGCCGGTTCGCTTCACGAAACCGAGGGCGAGACGACCTCAGCTCTGGTCGGTGAGCGTCACCTTGATGCGCATCGTCGAGCTGCCGCGCACGACGGTCGTGAGGACGGAGTCGCCGGGCTGGTGCGGCCGCAGCGCGCCGATGAAGTCCTCGACCGTGTTGACCGGCGTGGTGTCGACCTGGGTGATCACGTCACCGGCCTGGATGCCGGCCTGCGCGGCGGGGCTGCCCCCGACGACGTCGAGCACGACGACGCCCTGCGACGCCTTCAGCCCGAACTGCTGCGCGATGTCGGGCGTGAGGTCGGTGATCTGCACGCCGAAGAAGGGGTGCACCGCCTTCCCGTTCTTCAGCAGCTGCGGGACGATGTCCGACACCGTCTCCGCCGGGATCGCGAACCCGATGGACACCGCGCCCGTCGACGGCGGCAGGTACGCCTCGTTGAGGCCGATGACCTTCCCGTTGCCGTCGACCAGCGCGCCGCCGGAGTCACCGGGCGAGATCGCGGCGTCCGTCTGGATCAGGTTGACGAGCGAGCGTGTCTGCTGCGCGGAGCCCGGGATCGATCGTTGCAATCCCGAGACGACGCCCGCGCTGACCGTGTTCTGGAAGCCGAGCGGGCTCCCGATCGCGATGGCGAGCGCGCCGACCTGGGGCAGCGCCGTCTCGAACTGCGCGGCCGGGAGACCGGTGCGGTCCGCCTTGACGACCGCGACGTCCGTCACGGGATCACCGGCGACGACGTGACCCGCCACGCGGCGGCCGTCGGCGAACGCGACCGTGAGCTGGCTCGCGTTCGCGATGACGTGGTCGTCGGTGACGATCGTCCCGTCCGCGTTCCACACGACACCGCTGCCGAGACCCTGGTCGGTGATGATCGTGACGACCGACGGCGACAGCTTCTGCACGATCGCGGGGATCCCCGGCTGCGCGGCGGGAACCTGCGCGGCGCTGTTGGACGACGACGTCGACGTCGAGCTCGCCGACCCGCCCTTGGCCGACTTCCCGCTGCCGCCGCTCGAGCACGCCGCGAGCACGAGAGCCAGGACCGCCACGACGGTGACCACGCCGCGGTTGATGCGCGTCACGAGTCTTGTGTGCCCCACGCGGCGTACGACCATACCGGCGCGCTCACGCGTTCCTGAGCACGTCCTTCCAGGGCAGCTCGCGCGACGGGTCGGGCTCCTTGGGCAGCCCGAGGACCCGCTCGCCGAGGATGTTGCGCATGATCTCGGACGTACCGCCCTCGATGGTGTTGGCCTGCGCGCGCAGGAACCCGACCGCGACGCTGCCCGCGTCGTCGCGGTCCGTCGGCATCCACCCGACGCGGCCCTCGCCCCGCAGGGCGGCCCCTTCCCAGGCGATGCCGCGGGGCCCCTCGAGGTCGACCGCGAGCTTCTGCAGCCGCTTGTTGTACTCGGCCTGGAAGAGCTTCGTGACGGAGCCCTCGGGCCCGGCCTCGGCGCCGCTCTTGCGCCGGGCCGCGGCGCGCTGGTTCGTCAGGCGGATGAGCTGGCCCTCGATCCACGCCTGCGCGAGCCGCTGCCGCATCACCGGATCCTCGACCGGGTGGTGACGCGCGATCAGACGGTCGACCGCGCTCCCACCGACGGCGTCGCCGCTGACCGAGCCGGCACCGGACAGCGACACACGCTCGTTCATCAGCGTCGTGATCGCGACGCGCCACCCGTCGCCCTCACCACCGAGACGCATCGAGTCCGGGATGCGGACGTCGTTGAGGAAGACCTCGTTGAACTCCGCGTCACCCGTGATCTGGACGAGCGGCCGGACCTCCACCCCGGGTGCATGCATGTCGACGACGAAGTAGCTGAGGCCGCGATGCTTCGGCACGTCAGGGTTCGTGCGCGCGAGGAGCATCCCCCACTTCGCGCGGTGGGCGAGCGTCGTCCACACCTTCTGGCCGTTCACGACCCACTCGTCGCCGTCGCGCACGGCGCGGGTCGAGAGGCCGGCGACGTCGGATCCGTTGCCCGGCTCGCTGAAGAGCTGGCACCAGATCTCCTCGTTCGTCGCGATCTTGGCGACGAGGCGCTGCTTGAGCTCCTCGCTCCCCCACGTCAGGACGGTCGGGCCACCCATCCCGATGCCGATGATGTTCATCGGCCGCGGGACCCGGTAGTGGTTGAGGACGTCGTTGACGTGCTTGGCCTGCCCCGGCGTGAGTGACAGCCCCGCGCCGTACTCGGCCGGCCAGGTCGGCGTCGCGTAGCCGGCGCGCCCGAAGCGCACGCACCACTCGTCGTAGTCGAGCTCCCTGCGCAGGCGCGACACCTTCTCGTGGTCGCCGGCGTCGACGGCCTCCATCCACCCGGCGGGGAGGTTCTCGCGCAGCCACGCGACGGTCTGCTCGCGCAGCTGCTCGGGGGTGCGCTCGGGGGCGTCGACGGCCATGGCGGTCTCCAGTGGTGCGAGCGAGCGGGGCGACCGATGATCGTACCGGCGTCTTGACCGGCCGGTCAGGTGGGGCCCGGGCGCGCGGGAACGGTGTCGCTACCCTGGGCCGGTTGAGCGTCGACCGCCCGCAGCTCTCCCCGACGCGGACAGGACCACTCGACGTCCCCTCCGACGGGTGGACGTCGGCGCGCGCGCGTCGCCCGGCGGTGCTGCGCGTCGCGACGTGGGCCGCGGTGAGCCTCCTCGGTGTGCTCCTCCTCGCCGCGGCCGGGCTCGTCCTCGGCGACCGGCTCGCCGCGCGCGGCCGCGTCGCGCACGACGTCGAGATCGCGGGCGTGAAGGTGGGCGGCACGTCCGACGCGGTCGCGGCGCGACGGATCGCGCCGGTCGTCGCCCGCGTGCGCACCGGGCCGATCTCGGTCGTCGTCGGCGGGCAGCACCTGTCGATCGACCCGAGCGCGATCGGGCTAACCGTCGACGACCACGCGACGGTGCGCGCCGCGCGGCGGGTCGGGCACGACGGTGGAGTGGGCGCGCAGGTCGTGGACAGCATCGCCCGGCGGTTCCGGCCCGACCGTCTGCCGCTCGTGATCCACGTCGACGGGCAACGGCTCGCCGGCGTGCTCGACGGCTGGAGCGTCCAGGCCGCCGGTGGGCTCGACCCGGGTGCGGTCGTGTTCGACGGTGCCGTCGTCCGGGTCGCGCCGCCGCAGGCGGGCCACGGGATGCAGCGCAGTGCGGCGCGCGCCGCGCTCCTCGACGCATTGGGCAACGGCCGCGTCCACGACATCGCGCTGCCCGTCGGTCGCGTCGACCCACCTGCCAGCCGCGCCGAGCTCGAGCGCGCCGCGGCACGCGCCCGCCGCGTGCTCGCCGCGCCGGTGACGATCGTGGTCGACGGCCACCCGTTCACGCTGACGCCCCCACAGCTCGCCACCGCGCTCACGACGACCGTGCACCGGCACCACGTCGCGATCGCCGTCGACGCGACGAAGCTGCGCGCCGCGCTCGGCCCTCCCCTCGCCGCGCTCGAGCAGCCACCCGTCGACGCGTCGTTCGCCGTCAGCGGGACGCACGTCAGCGTGGTCCCGTCCAAGCCCGGGCGGATCCTCGCGACGGGACCGGTCGGAGACGCGATCCTCCGCGGCGAGCGGACCGTCACCGCGACGCTCGCCGACGTGCAACCCGCGCACGACACCGCGTGGGCGCAGCGGCTGAACATCACCGAGCTCGTGTCGACCTTCACGACGCATCACCCCGCGGGCGAGCCACGCGTCGAGAACATCCACCGCGCGGCGGACATCCTGAACAACACGATCGTCGAGCCGGGCCAGATCTTCTCGATGAACGACACGATCGGTCCGCGCACACCCGAGCGCGGGTTCGTGAAGGCGCCGATCGTGCTCGAGGACAGCTTCGGCGAGGACTACGGCGGCGGCGTGAGCCAGCTCGCGACGACGACGTACAACGCGATCTTCTTCGGCGGTTACAAGGACGTCACGCACGCCGCGCACCTCGTGTACATCAGCCGGTACCCGCTGGGGCGCGAGGCGACCGTCAACTACGGCGCGATCGACCTGAAGTTCCAGAACGACTCGCACTCGGGGATCCTGATCCGCACGTCGTACACGTCGACGTCGATCACGGTGTCGTTCTACGGCAACACCGAGGGGCGAACGGTCCGCGCCGAGGGCCCCGACATCCTGAAGACGACGCCCGTCACGACGGAGTACGTCGACGACCCGACGCTGCCGCCGGGCGCGACACGCGTCATCCAGCAGGGCGACACCGGCTACGACGTCGTCGTGTACCGCGTCATCTCGCGGCCGGGCCAGCCCGACGTCCGCGAGCGCTATTACACGCACTACGACATGTTCCCGACCAAGATCGCCCGCGGCGTCGCGCCGGGGACGCCGACGACGACCACCACCACGCCGCAAGGGACGCCGCCGGCCGCGAACGTCGGGGACTGACTCCCGCGCTGCCGATCCGCGCCGCCGATCCGCCCGATCCGCGCCGCCGATCCGCTCAAGCGGCCGCGCCGCCCGTCCGATACCGCGGCGTGTCCCGGATGCTCGCCGCGCTCAGCCTGACGGTCGCGCTCGCCGCGGCCGCGACGGCGTGCACCGGCACCATCCGCACGACGGGCGTACCCGCGGACGTCTCGCCCACCGCGCGCGAGCGCGCGATCGCGGCGGATCTCGTGGCGCGCGCGAACGCCGAGCGCGCGGCACGGGGACTCCGCCCGCTCGCGTGGGACGGCGCGCTCGCCGCGAACGCGTACCGGTGGAGCGGGACGATGGCCGCGTCCGGGTTCCGCCACAGCGACATCCACCCGCTGCTCGGCCGGTTCGTCGCCGCGGCGGAGAACATCGGGACCGGTGATCACGGGACGACCGCGGGCGACATGCACGTCGCGTGGATGCGATCGGACGGTCACCGCCACGATCTGCTCGCGCCGAACCTCGACCGCGTCGGCATCGGGGTCGTGTGCGCACCCGACGGCACGATGTGGGCGACCGAGCAGTTCGGATCGACGCGCTCGGGGAGCTTCGGCGCGCTGCCGCCCGTCGACCCGATCGCGCGCGCCGACCGCGGCACGCTGACGTGCTGAGCGCGTCCCGCGCGGGCGCTCAGTTGGTACACAAGTCGCGGTCAGAGGCGCGACTTGTGTACCAACAGGGTCACTCAGTCGGCCGCGTGCGGATGGCGCTCGAGGAGCTTGGCGCCGTACACCGCGGCCTGCGTGCGTCGCTCCATGCCCAGCTTCGCGAGCAGGTTCGACACGTAGTTCTTCACCGTCTTCTCCGCGAGGTGGACGCGGTCCGCGATCTGGCGGTTCGTGAGGCCCTCGGCGATCAGCTCGAGGATGCGCCGCTCCTGGTCGGTGAGCGACGCGAGGCGCTCGTCCTCCTCGGGCGGGTGACGCAGCCGGTCGAGGACGCGCTTCGTGACCGCGGCGTCGAGCAACGACTGACCCGCCGCGACGCGACGGATCGCGTCGACGATGTCCGGGCCCTTGATCTGCTTGAGCAGGTAGCCCGACGCGCCGGCCATGATCGCCTGGAACAGGGCTTCGTCGTCCGCGAACGACGTCAGCATCAGGCACTGGATCTCGGGATGGCGCGACCGCACCTCGCGGCACACCTCGACGCCGTTGCCGTCGGGCAGTCGCACGTCGAGGACCGCGACGTCGGGACGCGTCGGCGGGATGCGCGACAGCGCCTCGTCGGCCGTCCCGGCCTCACCGACGACCGTCAGGTCGTCCTCGGCGTCGAGCATGTCGCGCAGGCCACGGCGGACGACCTCGTGGTCGTCGAGCAGGAACACCCGCGTCGGCTCGCCGGCATTGCCCACGGCCATCCTCCGTGTGCGATCCTCTCGGCCCAGTGGGTCGCAGTGGGGTCTCGAACGACGAGCGGCTGAGCCGACTGCTCGACGCGGTGCTCAGCATCGCGTCCGATCTGAGCCTACCGGTCGTGCTGCGGCGGATCGTGGAGTCCGCGTGCGATCTCGTGAGCGCTCGGTACGGCGCGCTCGGCGTGATCGGCGACGACCAACGGCTGAGCGACTTCATCAACGTCGGCATGGACGCGCAGACGTTCCGCGCGATCGGGACGCTGCCCGAAGGACGCGGGATCCTCGGCCTCCTGATCGTCGACCCGAAGCCGCTGCGGTTGCGCGACCTGACGACCCACCCGGAGTCGTTCGGGTTCCCGCCCCACCACCCCGCGATGCGCTCGTTCCTCGGCGTCCCGATCCGTGTGCGCGAGCACGTGTTCGGGAACCTGTACCTCTGCGAGAAGCAGGGCGCGGACGAGTTCTCCGACTCGGACGAGGCGCTCGTCGTCGCGCTCGCGACGGCCGCGGGCGTGGCGATCGAGAACGCGCGCCTACACGAGCGCGTCTCGGAGCTCGCGGTCATCGAGGACCGCGAGCGGATCGCGCGCGATCTGCACGACAAGGTGATCCAGCGCCTGTTCGCGACGGGCATGGCGTTGCAGACGACGGCCCGCATCGCCGCACGCCCCGAGGTCGGCGCCCGCATCGCGCAGGCCGTCGACGATCTCGACGAGACGATCCGCGAGATCCGCAACACGATCTTCGCGTTGCACGAGCGCACCCGGCGCGGCCTGCGGGTCGACGTCTTCGCGCTCGCCAGCGAGGCGCGCCACGCGCTCGGCTTCGATCCCCACGTGCACCTCGAGGGGCCGATCGACAGCGTCGTGCCCGAGCCGATCGCGGCGGATCTGCTCGCCACGCTGAACGAGGCGCTCTCGAACGTCGCGCGGCACGCGCACGCGTCACGCGTCGACATCGCGATCGCGGTCGACAGCGACGTGTCGCTGCACGTCGTCGACGACGGCACGGGCATCGACGAGTCCGCGCCCACGACCGGCCACGGCCTCGCCAACATGGCGGTCCGGGCGAAGGAGCGCGGCGGGCGCTTCACCGTCCAGCGGCGCCCGCGTGGCGGTACGACGCTCGAGTGGCGGGTCCCGCTCTCGGACCTGTGACGGCGTGCGGTTCCTCGTCGTCAACTGCGGGAGCTCGTCGCTGAAGTTCGACGTCGGCGACCTCGACGGCACGGAGCTCCGGCGGGTCGCGTCAGGCGAGATCGAGGAGATCGGACCGCACGCGGTGCTCGACGCCGTCGCGGACGGCGCCGCGACGAAGGTGCGAGTCGACGCACCCGACCACGCACGCGCGCTGCGCGTCGCGCTCGACTGGCTCGAGACGGCCGGGGCGGGCACGGGCGTCGACGCTGTCGGGCACCGCGTCGTCCACGGTGGCGACCGGTTCGTCGACGCGGTCGTGATCGATGACGACGTACTGCGCGGCATCGAGTCCATGACGGAGCTCGCGCCGTTGCACAACGCGCCCGCGCTCGCCGCGATCCGCGGTGCGCGTGACGCGCTCGGCACCCGTGTCCCGATGGTCGCGGCGTTCGACACCGCGTTCCACGCGTCGATGCCGGCACGCGCATCGCACTACGCCATCGATCCCGACCTCGCTCGCCGTCACCACGTGCGTCGGTACGGGTTCCACGGTCTCGCGCACCGGTCGATGCTCGACCGGCTCGACGCGCGGCACGCGCTCGCGCCACTCGACACGGCACACGCGCGCGTCGTCGCGCTGCAGCTCGGGAACGGTTGCTCGGCGGCGGCCGTCGACCACGGCCGCTCGATCGACACGTCGATGGGTCTGACCCCGCTCGAAGGGCTCGTGATGGGGACGCGCTCCGGTGACGTCGACCCGAGCCTGGCCGGCTACCTCGCCCGCATGGAGAACGTGGACGTCGACACCGCCGACGGGTGGCTCAACACGCGCTCGGGACTGCTCGGGCTCTCGGGACGGTCACGCGACATGCGCGACGTCCTCGACGCCGCGCACGACGGCGACGCACGCGCCACGCTCGCCGTCGAGATGTTCTGCTACCGCGCCCGCCGCTACGTCGGCGGCTACCTCGCCGCGCTCGGCGGCGCGGAAGCGGTCGTGTTCGGCGGCGGGATCGGCGAGCACTCGCCCGAGGTCCGCGCGCGCATCCTCGACGGCATGCAGTGGTGCGGCATCGAGGTCGACCCGCGGGCCAACGACACCGCCGTCGGCGGCCGCGAGGCACGCATCTCGACCGACGGGTCCGCGATCGCGGCGTGGGTCGTCCACGTCGACGAGGCCACGGTCGTCGCACGCGACACCCTCCGCGTGCTCACCACCGCCTGAACATGCGGCACTGACCGTCGGAAACCGAACGTCAGTGCCGCATCTCTGGGCGGCGGGTGAAGCGGAGCGCGATCTCGAGCGCGGCCGCGGCGACCGCCGCGATGGCGACGCCCTCTACGACCACGTCGGCCGAAGGAAGGTGGAGCGCGTAGAAGTCCTGCAGGCCGGGCACGGCGACCGCGACGACGAAGGCGAGGACCATCGCGCCCAGCAGCAGCGCGCGCCACCAGTTGACCGGGCGCGCGAGCACGAACAGCACCCACAAGGCGTAGGTCATCAGCACGACCGTCGCGGTCGTGCGCGCCTCCACGAGGGGGACGCCCGAGGCGCGCGCCACCCAGTAGGCCGCGAACGTCGCGATCGCGGCGAGCGTCCCGGCAGGCACGGCGAAGCGCAGCACACGGTCGATGAACCCCGGGACGTACCGCCGCGGATTCGGTGCGAGCGACAGGAAGAACGCCGGGATGCCGATCGTGAGCGAGCTCACGACGGTGAGATGCCGGGGCAGGAACGGGAACGGCCAGCGCGCGACGCCGATCGCCAGCGCGAGCAGCATCGCGTACACCGTCTTCGTGATGAACAGGTTCGCGACGCGCTCGATGTTCGCGATGACGCGCCGGCCCTCGGCGACGACGCCGGGCAGCGTCGCGAACCGCCCGTCGAGGAGGACGAGCTGCGCGACCGATCGCGTCGCAGCCGCGCCCGAGCCCATCGCGATGCCGATGTCCGCGTCCTTGAGCGCCAGCGCGTCGTTCACGCCGTCGCCGGTCATCGCGACCACGTGACCGTGGGACTGCAACGCGCCGACCATCGCTCGCTTCTGATGGGGCGTGACCCGCCCGAACACGGTGTGTGTGTCGAGCACGCCGGCGAGCGCGTCGGTCTCCTCGGGGAGACGGCGCGCGTCGTACGGCTCGTCGGCCCCCGGGAGCCCGACACGCTGCGCGACGGCACCGACCGTGCGCGGGTTGTCACCGGAGATGACCTTGAGCAGGACGCCCTGGTCGGCGAAGTAACGGAGCGTCTCGGCGGCGTCGGGCCGGATCTGCTCCGCGAGGAGCACGAGCGCGACGGCCTGCAACGGCGCGGGCAGCTGCTCGCCCGTCAGCGCGGCATCGGACCGCGCGAGCAGCAGGACACGCCGTCCGTCGGACGCGAGCTGGTCGGCTCGCACGCGGGCGGGATCGTCGTGCGGTGCGTGGGCGAGGACCATCTCGGGTGCGCCGATGACCCACGAGCCGTGCCCGTCGAAGCTCGCCGCGCTCCACTTGCGCGCGGAGGAGAACGGGATCCCACCGGTGCGCGTCCAGCCGTCCGGCGCGGGGAACGCGTCCGCGACGGCACCGAGCGTCGCGTTGCGGTTCGGGTCGTCGGCCAGCGCACCCAGCGCGGCGCCCGTGACGTCGCCGTCGGCGCCGGTCAACGGCTCGAGCCGGTCGAACACGACGTCGCCCTCGGTGAGCGTGCCGGTCTTGTCGAGGCAGACGACGTCGACGCGCGCGAGACCCTCGACCGCCGGCAGCTCCTGCACGAGGACGCGGCGCCGCGCCAGCGTCACCGCCGCGACCGCGAACGCGATGCTCGTCAGGAGGACGAGCCCCTCCGGGACCATGCCGACGACGCCGGCGACGGTACCGCTCAGCGCCGCGCGCCATCCGTCGTTCGCCTTGAACTGGCTCAGCGCCAGGATCGCGGCGGTCGGGACGATCGCCCACGTCACCCACTTCAGGATGAGGTTGATGGCGTCCATCAGCTCGGAGCGCACGAGCGTGAACCGACGCGCCTCGGCCGCGAGCTTGCGCGCGTACGCGTCGGCGCCGATGCGCGTCGCCTGGACGTCGCCCGCGCCGGCGACGACGAAGCTGCCCGACAGCACCCCGTCGCCGTCGCGCTTGGTGACCGGGTCCGACTCGCCGGTGAGGAGCGACTCGTCGAGCTCGAGACCGTCGGACGCGCGCACGACACCGTCCGCGGGCACCTGGTCGCCGGTGCGGAGCTGCAGGAGATCGTCGAGGACGACCTGCTCGACCGCGATGTCGCTCGCGCGCCCCGCGCGCACGACTCGCGCGCGCGGCGCGCTCAAGACGGCGAGACGGTCGAGCGTGCGCTTCGCCCGCACCTCCTGGACGATGCCGATGAGGGTGTTCGTCACGAGGACGATGCCGAACAGCGCGTCCTGCAGCGGCCCGACGACCAGGATGACGACGAGGAGCGCGCCGAGAAGCGCGTTGAAGCGCGTGAAGACGTTGGCGCGGACGATCTCCTCGAGGCTGCGGCTCGACCGCTCGCCGGTGTCGTTGACCTCGCCACGCGCGATCCGCGCGGCGACGTCGTCGTCGGACAGGCCGTCCGGACCGGTGACGAACGAGGGATCCCCGCCGGGCCGCGAGGCGACGGGAGCCGGCGACGCGGTCACCGTCCGACGGTAGCCGACCGCGACGGGCCGGCCGGGTCGAAGAACCTGCGACGGTGCGGACGAAGCCGGACCGTGCGCGCACGCGCGGGGATGGGCCGGCGCGAGGGAGCAGACGACGTCCTACGCTGCGCGCGGATGGCCCGGGCGTACCCCTCGCAGTGGGAGTCGGACGTCGTGCTCGCCGACGGCGGCACCGTGCACGTGCGGCCGATCCGGCCCGACGACGACGCCGCGCTCCTCGCGCTCTACGAGCGCATGTCGTCCGACTCCATCTACCTGCGGTTCTTCTCACCGGTCTCCGCACCGACCGCGCAGCAGCTCGAGCGGCTCACGAGCATCGACTACGACGACCGGATGGCGCTCGTCGCCGAGCTCGGCGACCGCATCGTCGCCGTCGCGCGCTACGACCGTCTCGACGACCGCAACGATGCCGAGGTCGCGTTCACGGTCGAGGACGACCAGCAGGGCCGCGGCCTCGGGACGATCATGCTCGAGCACCTCGCCGGGATCGCGCGCCGCGAGGGGATCACGCGCTTCCTCGCGTCGACGTTGCCGTCGAACCGCAAGATGCTCGACGTGTTCCGCAGTGCGGGCTTCGAGGTCGAGCGCCGCTTCGCGGACGGAGTGGTCGAGCTGACGTTCCCGATCGCGCCGACAGCGGCGTCGCGCGCCGCGCAGGAGCAACGCGAGCACCAGGCGGAGGCGCGATCGACGGCGCGCGTGCTCGCACCCCGGTCGATCGCGGTCGTCGGCGCGGGGCGCCGGCGCGGCACGATCGGTCACGAGGTGCTGCGCAACCTCATCGCGGGCGGGTTCAACGGTCCCGTCTACCCGGTCAACCCGACCACGACGTCGGTGGCGAGCGTGCGGTCGTGGCCGAGCGTGCTCGACATCCCCGACGACGTCGACGTCGCGGTCATCACGGTTCCCGCGCCGCTCGTCGAAGGCGTCGTCCGCGAGTGCGCGCAGAAGCGGGTGCGGGGCCTCATCGTCATCACGGCCGGGTTCGCGGAGACGGGCGAGGACGGCCGCCGGACCGAACGCGAGATCGTCGAGCTGGCGCGGCGCCACGGCATGCGCATGGTCGGTCCGAACTGCATGGGCGTGGTCAACACGAACCCCGACGTGCAGATGAACGCGACGTTCGCGCCGTTCACGCCGACGCGCGGGCGGGTGGCGTTCTCGTCGCAGTCCGGCGCGCTCGGCATCGAGCTGCTCGCCCAGGCGAGCCGGCTCGGCCTCGGCGTGTCGTCGTTCGTGTCGATCGGCAACAAGGCCGACGTGAGCGGCAACGACCTCCTCCAGCACTGGGAGGACGATCCCGACACCGACGTCATCCTCCTCTACCTCGAGTCGTTCGGGAACCCGCGCAAGTTCGCGCGGCTCGCCCGGCGGATCTCGCGCCACAAGCCGATCGTCGCGGTGAAGAGCGGCCGCTCGCGTGCCGGGACGCGCGCCGCGTCGTCGCACACGGCCGCGCTCGCGAGCCCCGACGTCGCGGTCGACGCGCTGTTCCGCCAGGCGGGCGTCATCCGCGTCGACACCATGGAGCAGCTCTTCGAGACGGCGCAGGTGCTCGTCAACCAGCCGTTACCGAAGGGCCGGCGCGTCGCGATCATCAGCAATGGCGGCGGGCCCGGGATCCTCGCGGCCGACGCGTCCGAGGGCGCGGGACTCGAGGTGAACGAGCTCGGCCCGGCGACACAGCAGGAGCTGCGCTCGTTCGTGTCGCCGGACGCGAGCGTCGCGAACCCCGTCGACCTCGTCGCGTCGGCGAGCGCGGAGACCTACGAGCGCGCGATCCGTACCGTGCTGCGCGACCCGGACGTCGACGCGCTGCTCGTCATCTTCGTCCCACCGCTCGTGACCGCGGCCGAGGACGTCGCGCGCGCGATCCAGGCCGGATCGACCGCCGCCGGCGACACGCCCGTCGTCGCGTGCTTCCTCGGCCGGCAGGGGATCCCCGACGCGTTGCAGCACCCGCCGGAGCGCGGCGACGCAGCTCGGCGGGCGATCCCGTCGTTCTCGTTCCCGGAGTCCGCCGTCGCCGCGATGGCGCGCGCCGCGGAGCACGGCGAGTGGCGCCGCCGTCCCGCGGGCACGGTGCCGGCGCTCGACGGCGTCGACGTCGCGCACGCCAAGGAGCTCGTCACGGACGTCCTCGCCGCGGCGGGCGGCGAGCGCGTGTGGTTGGACAGCGACGTCGCGTTCGCGCTGTGCGACTGCTTCGGCATCCCGCACGTCCCCGTGCGGCGCGTCACGACCCCGGACGACGCCGCGAGCGCGGCCGAGGAGCTCGGCTTCCCCGTCGCGCTGAAGGTCGCGGCCGGCTCGATCGTGCACAAGAGCGACGTCGGCGGCGTGCACCTCGGCCTGTCGAGCGCGCCGGCCGTGCGCGACGCGTACGCGCACGTCGTGTCGTCGACCAGCGAACGCACCGTCGTCGTCCAGCCGATGGCCGCGGTCGGGGTGGAGACGATCGTCGGCGTCACCCACGACCCGTCCTTCGGGCCGCTCGTGCTGTTCGGGATGGGCGGCGTCACGGCCGAGCTCATGCGCGACACCGCGCTGCGCATCGTGCCGATCACCGACGTCGACGCGCGCGAGGTCGTCCGGTCGTTGAAGATGTCGCCCCTGCTGTTCGGCTACCGAGGGAGTGCGCCGGTCGACGTCGATGCGCTCGAGGACGTCGTGCTGCGCGTCGGCCTGCTCGCCGACACGCTCGCCGAGGTGAGCGAGATGGACTGCAACCCGGTGATCGTCACGCCGGACGGCGCCACGGTCGTCGACGTGAAGGTCCGCCTCGCACCGACCACCGAGAGTCCCCTCCGCGGCCTGCGCCGGATGCGCGCGGTCACGTGATCCGGTCGTCCATGCGTCGCTCGCCGTTGCTGTACGACGATGAACGACGCATGGACGATCAGGACGGCGTGTCGCCGGCGCCGTCGAACGCCTGGTTGGCGTAGCCGGCGAGACCGTGCAGCACGCCGGTCAGCTCGAGCGGGAGCACGAACTTCGTCGACGGTGACGCGCCGAGCGCCTTGAGCGCCTCCAGGTACTGGATGCCCATCGTCTTCGCGTCGACGGTGCTCGCGGCCTGGAACACCGCGGTCAGCGCGGCCGCGAAGCCCTCGGCCCGCAGCAGCGCGGCCTGCTTGTCACCCTCGGCCTGCAGGATGTTCGCCTGCCGCTGGCCCTCGGCCTCGAGGACGGCCGACTGCTGGGACCCCTCCGCGCGCAGGATCTGCGCGGCCTTGTCGCCCTCGGCCTCGGTGACGACCGCGCGCCGCGTGCGCTCCGCCGACATCTGGCGCGTCATCGCCTCCTGCACCGCGGGGGGCGGGATGATCTCGCGGATCTCGACGTTCGTGACCTTCACGCCCCAGCGCTCGGTGATCTCGTCGAGCTTCGTGCGGAGGATCTGGTTGATCTCGTCGCGCTTGGCGAGCACGTCGTCGAGGCTGATGTCACCGACGACGGAGCGCAGCGTCGTCGCCGCGATGTTCTGCGCGGCGCCGGTGAAGTTGGCGACCTGGATCACGCTCGACTCGGCGTCGACGACCTTGAAGAACGTGATGAAGTCGATCGAGATCGGCGCGTTGTCCTTCGTGATCGCGGTCTGGTGCGGGATCTCCAGGTAGAACTCGCGCAGGTCGACCCAGGTCGCGCGGTCGATGAACGGGATGATGATCACGATCCCCGGCCCGCGCAGGCCGATCATGCGACCGAGCCGGAAGAGCACGATCCGCTGGTACTCGCGCACGATCTTGATCGACGACCACAGCACGATCAGGAACAGCACGACGACGACGGCAACGACGACGAACACCGCGGTCAACTGGTCACCTCCGCACCGGGTGCGTCGCTGCTCGCCGCACCCTCCGATCCGACCGGGACGACCTCCACGGTCAGTCCCGACGTGTCCACCACCCGGACGGTCGCGCCCGCGGGGACGGCACCCCCCTCACACCCGACCACGCGCGCGCTCCACTCCTCGCGGTTGATGCGGACGACGCCTTCGGGCGCGAGGTCGCGCACGACGACACCCTGCGCGCCGACGACGGACGTCCCGACGCGCACGGGCACATGGTGCGACCGGACCGCGGCCCGCACCGCGAGGAAGAACAGCACCCCGAACCCGAGCGCCAGCGTGAACACCAGCGGGCGCGAGACCCGGACGGGCCCGTTGTACAGGTACAGCCCGCCGAACACGAAGGCGACGAGACCGGCGGCGACCGGCGCGCCGTGCGCATGCAGCTTGACGTCCAGCACGAAGAGCACGAACGCGGCGACGAGCAGGATGATCCCGGCGAGGTTCACGGGCAGCACCGAGAACACGACGAGCGACGACAGCACCAGGACGAGCCCGACGACGCCGTACACCTGCACGCCGTGGTGGATCAGCGCGAGCACGAGCAGCGCGATGCCCGCGACGAACAGCACGAACGCGATGTTCGGGTCGTCGAGGGCATGGAGGAGCGACTCGCCCCACGTGAGGTGCTCGGTCCGCACCGTCGCGCCGGCGGTCGTGAGCGTGACCGGTCCTGCCGCGGTGGCGACGACCCGCCCGTCGACCGCGCGCAGCAGCGCGTCACGACTGGGTGCGAGCAGATCGGCGACGTGCAGGCGGACGGCGTCGGCCGCCGAGATGCTCACCGAGTTGCGTACCGCGCGCTCCGCCCAGTCGGCATTGCGACCGCGGGCCTGCGCGAGCGAGCGGATGTACGCGGCTGCATCGTTGGTGACCTTCGTCGACTCGATCTGACCGGTGATGCCGACCGGGTGCGCAGCCCCGACGTTCGTTCCCGGCGCCATCGCCGCGACGGGGCAGCCCACGAGGATGAACGTCCCTGCGGACGCCGCACGCGCGCCCGACGGGCCGACCCAGCACACGACCGGTACGGTCGAGCGCTCGATCGACTTGATGATCGACCGCATCGACGAGTCCAGACCGCCCGGTGTGTCGAGCCGGACGAGGACCGCCGCCGCGTGCGCGTCCGCAGCCCTCGTGAGCCCCCGTTCCGCCATGCGCGCGACGAGCGGGTCCACCGCACCCGTCACCGGGATCTCGGAGACGACCGGCCGCGCGCGGCGCGGCGTGGTCGCCGCGACTGCCGCGCCCGCCTGGAGGAGCGCGACGAGGACGAGCGCGCCGACGGCCGCTGCGGCAGCCGCCCGTCCGGAGAGCACCGTTACCTCGGGCCCGCGGCAGGGACGAGATCGACCTGGCCGGTGTCGTCGTCCTCGATGACGCGGTAGCCGCACAGCTCCGCCAGCCGCGCGCGGCCCTCGTCGGGTCCGCTGCCGACGAGCTCGTCACCCGCGGCGAGCCGGAACCCGCCGCGCGGGCGGTAGGACCAGCGACCCGAGCGGCGAATCGCGAGCAGGTAGAAGCCGGTCTCGGTCTCGAGCGAGACCTCGCTCAGCGTGCGACCTTCGAGCAGCGACCCCGCGCCGACGGGGATGCGCGCGATCACCTCGTCGGACTCGCCGAGCGCGGCGACGAGCACCGGGTGCATCTCCTCGCCCTGCTCGACGACCCACACCATCTGTTGCGCCGCGTCACCGATCTCCTCGGCCGCGCCCCCCAGGTGCAGCAGACCGCGCAGCGGGGACGGGTCGATCGTCTCGCTCGCGGCGCGCAGGACCCACAGCTCGAGCCGCTCGCGCATCTCGTCGAGCCGCTCCTCGAGTTGCGACACCTCGGCCGCGAGCCCCTGGTCGTCGAACAGGAGCGCGCTGTACGCGAGGCCGACCGCGACCTCGGAGACGTTCTTCATCTCGACGAGCACGTCGACCGCGCGGTCGAGGTCGGACAGCGCGGGGTCCTCTTCGAGGGCGGGCGCGCGCCACTCGGGCGCGCCGGCGAGCACGCGCAGCTCCGCGATCCCGTCCACGGGACCGCGCAGGATGAGGATGTCGTCGGGGACGAGCACCTCGTCGCCGTCGGGGTCGATCACCCACTGCTTGCCGCGCCGGATCGCGACGACGCGCATGCCGGTCTCGATCGGCAGCTCGAGATCGGCCAGCGATCGGTGCGCCATCGCCGAGTCGTCGCGGATGCGGACGCGGTGCGACACCTCCTCGGCCGCGGCGAGGTCGGCCACGAGCGCAGCCGGGATGCCGAGACGCCGCGTGACGATGCGCGAGACGTCGACCGCCGCGTTCGCCATCCGCTCGATCGCGGACACGAGCTGCAGGACACCCGACATCTGCTCCGCCTCGCGCGGCGAGCGGGCCGCGAGGACGCAGGTCTCGCGCATCTGGTGGGTGAGGTCCCGGAGCCGGTCCTCCAGCTCGTGGACCTCGTCCGCCATCCCGGCGTCCGAGAAGAACAGCGCCGCGTACGCCAGGTCGACCATGAGCTCGGAGGAGTCCTTCGCCTCCGAGAGCATGTCCTTCAGGTTGGCACCCACTGCTCGCGAATGTACCGCCGTCACGTGAGCCCGAGGATCACGATCGCGAGGATCAGCGCGAACGCGCCGAGCAGGTCGAGACTCGACGTGACGATCGGGATGCCGTGGTTGTCGGGGTCGAGACCGAGCCGGTACGTCGCGACCGCGCCGTAGTACCCGACGAGCACCGACGCCGTCGTCGCGAACGCGCCCGCGAGCATCGACACCGCGATCATCTCGACCGGCCCCGGGCTGTGCAGGCCGGCGACGAGCGCCGCGATCTGCGACGAGATCCCGAGGAACAGGAACACCGGGACCGCGTACACGTACGTCAGCAACACGTCCTCACCCACTGCCACGAGCGGGGAGCGCGTCGGTTCGATCGTGCCGAGGTGCAGCTTCGTCGCGACGCGCGCGGACAGGATGCCGCCGAGCGAGCCGGAGTCCTCGAGGAAGGGCGGCACGAGCACGAGCAGCGCCGGGTACGTCAGGAACGACTCGAAGCGCTTCTCGATCGTCAACCCCGCGACGACGTCGACCGCGCCCGCCAGCGCGAGGATCGGCAGCGACTCGACCATGATGCGATGCAGGATCGGCAGCCGCGACCGCAGGCTCACGACGAACGCGCCGACGCCGAGGACGATGCAGAGCACCGCGACGACGGGCGTCACGTAGTGCACGCCGACGAGGTAGGTCGCGGCGAACAGGCTGGGCAGGGTCACCATGTCGCCGGCGGCCGTGACGATCGGCGCCGCGACGTTGTCGAGGTCCCAGCCGCGCTGGACGCTGAGGTGCGCGACCCACACCGTCAACGCCATGACGACCACCGACGCCAGCACCGCGCCGATGACGGAGATGACGATGAAGTCGGTGATCGAGATCGTGTGATCGAGGCCGAAGACGACCGAGATCGCGCGCGCCAGCACCGCGAGCACGAGCGAGATCGACAGCGACAGCGCGATCGACGCCGACAGGTTCTGGCCGACGAGGGTGTCACGCCGGCGCGAGAGGCGGAACGTGCCGGCGTGGATCGCGGTGCCGAGCCGGCTGCCGAGCGCGCCGAAGATGTTGCCCCGCATGCCGATCGCCGCGGGGACGAGGACGAGCAGACCGGGCAGCCGTTGGAGCGTTCCGGTGATCGACCCGAGCGTCAGGCCGGCGAGGAGATCACCGCCCGACGAGATGAAGAGCGCGACGAACCCGGCCCGTACGCCGGCGGCGTCCGAGCGAACGAGCGCGACGAAGCGCGCCACGACGGTGCGCAACTGCCGCCGCACAGGGACTCGGAGGCTCGACGAGGGCCGACTTCATGGAGCGCTCAGGGTAACCGTTCCCCACGGCACGACCCGTCGTACGCTGTGCACGGATGCCGACGCGGTTCCCGGGCTTCGCGAAACGTCAGCTCGTCCTCATCGAGACGGACGTCGACGGCGCGATCGTCGCGTGGCGAGCGATCGTCGACGCGGTGCAGACCGGGCGGCTCGTCGTCGCGGTGCACGACGACCCCGTCCCGCGAGAGCTCCGTGAAGGCGCGGCGGTCTCGATCACGACCGTGACGAGCACGAGCGTGTTCACGGTCGACGGCGCAGTGACGCGACGGAGCGACTCGACGCTCGCGCTCGCACTGCGCGACGACCACGCTCCCATGCAACGCCGGCAGTTCGTTCGTGTCGCGGCGCGGCCCGTCGTGCGGTGCCTGCTGCTCGACGACCGCGCGAACGAGTTCACGCCGTTCGACGCGTACGTGCACGACATCGGCGGCGGCGGGATGGCACTCGAGGCGGACGTGATCGCGCCGCGGGACGCGACGGTCGTCGTGTCACTCGCGATCCCGGGCGATCGACCGCTCGTCGCGATCGCGACCGTGTTGGAGCACGCGTCGTCGCGAGAGCGGCAGGAGCGCCACGAGGAGTACCTCCTGCACGTCGGGTTCAGCGCGATCAGCGAACGGGACCGCGAGCGGCTGGTCCGCTTCGTCTTCACGTGCATGCGTGAGGACCGCGGGACGGTGGTACGCCGGCGTTAGCGGCGGCGGGATCGCGCTCGACACCGCGGTCGCTGACCGCGATCCCTCGCGGTGGGCAGCTCCGCGCCCGCGCCTGCGCGTCCGGTCGCGTCAGTGGAAGTCACGCGAGCGGAGCGCGCCGGCGACGCTCAGCGGCAGCGGCCGGATCCGTTGCGCGACGAGGTTGATCACGCCCTGGTGCCGTTCGAGGACCCCGCGCACGCGTAACGCCGGCGAGGTGCGCGCGACCGCGCGGTAGCGCTTCCACGCGCCGGGCGTGCAGATCACGTTCACGAGGCCGGTCTCGTCCTCGAGGTTGAGGAACACCGTGCCCTTCGCGGTGGACGGCTGCTGGCGGTGCGTGACGACGCCGCCGACCTCGACGATGTCGCCGTGCGTGAGCTCGCGCAGCGCGCTCGCGGTGACGATGCCGCTCGCGGTGAGCTCGTCGCGGACCAGCTCGGTTGGATGGCGCGTGGGCGACAGGCCGAGCGCCCACAGGTCGGCTGCGGTCTCCTCGACCTCGGTCATGCCGGGCAGCGCGGGCGCGTCGGCGCCCGTCACGACGCCGGGGAGCCGTTCGACGACGAGATCGCCGCGTTGCCGCGGCGCGACGTCGCGGACCGCGCCCGCGGCCCACAGCGCGTCGCGCCGCGTGCGCCCGAAGCACGCCTCGAACGCACCCGCGGTCGCGAGCGCCTCGATCGCGTCGACGGGTGCGGCGGTGCGGCGCACGAAGTCCTCGAGGTCCGCGAACGGCGCGCGCGCACGCTCTTCGTCGATGCGATCGAGCAGCGCGTCGCTCAACCCACGCACGTAGCGCAGGCCGACGCGCAGCGCGTGCGTCGACGGATCGGCGTGCCAGCCCGGCTTGGGGAAGCCGACGGGCCCGGCACCGGCCGTGCGGGGCTCGAGCGTGCAGTCCTTGCGCGACGCGCTGACGTCCGGCCCGAGCACCTCGACGCCGTGACGGATCGCGTCGCGCACGATCGTGTGCGGCGAGTAGAAGCCCATCGGCTGCGCGTTGAGGAGCGCGCACGCGAACTGGGCCGGGTAGTGCAGCTTCACCCACGAGCTCGCGTACACGAGGTAGGCGAAGCTCACCGAGTGGCTCTCGGGGAAGCCGAAGTCGGCGAACGCCTCGAGCTTCTTGGCGACGTCGGCCGCGACCTCGCCGGTGATCCCGTTGCGCGCGAGCCCGTCGAGCAGCCGCTCGCGCATGCGGGCCATGCGCGCGTGCGAGCGCTTCGAGCCCATCGCCTGGCGGAGCTGGTCGGCCTCGCCGGGCGTGAAGCCGGCCGCGTCGATCGCCATCTGCATGAGCTGCTCCTGGAACAGGGGCACCCCGAGCGTCTTGCGCAGGCACGGCTCGAGGATCGGGTGCGGGTAGGTGACGGGCTCCTCGCCGTTGCGCCGGCGCAGGTACGGATGCACCGAGCCGCCCTGGATCGGCCCGGGCCGGATGAGCGCGACCTCGACGACGAGGTCGTAGAACGACTCCGGTCGCAGGCGGGGCAGCGTCGCCATCTGCGCGCGGCTCTCGACCTGGAACACGCCGACGGTGTCGGCCGCGCTCAGCAGCGCGTACACCTCGGGCTCCTGCGGGATCGTCGCGAGGTCGACGTCGACACCCTCGTGCTCGCGGATCAGGTCGACGGCGAGGTGCAGCATCGTCAGCATCCCGAGGCCGAGCAGGTCGAACTTCACGAGCCCCGCGGCCGCGCAGTCGTCCTTGTCCCACTGCAGCACCGAGCGGTTCTCCATGCGGGCCCACTCGACCGGACAGCACTCGACGAGCGGGCGGTCGGCCATGACCATCCCGCCCGAGTGGATGCCGAGGTGGCGCGGGAAGTCGAGCACCTGCCGCGCGAGGTCGACGACCAGCTCCGGCACGGCGGGCGCGATGCCTTCCTCGGTGAGATCCTCGAACGCATCAACGTTGCTGCGCCAGCGGTCGATCCACTTCGTCAGCGCGTCCGCGTGGCCCGGCGACAGGCCCGCGACCTTCGCCATCTCGCGCAGCGCGGAGCGCGGCCGGTACGTGATGACGTTGGCGACCTGCGCGGCGCGGTCACGCCCGTAGCGCTCGTAGACGTACTGGATCACCTCCTCGCGGCGCTGGTGCTCGATGTCGAGGTCGATGTCGGGCGGCCCGTCGCGCTCGGGTGAGAGGAAGCGCTCGAACAGGAGCCCGAGGCCCACCGCGTCCGCCTTCGTGATGCCGATCGCGTAGCAGACCGCGCTGTTCGCCGCGCTCCCCCGGCCCTGGCAGTAGATGTCGTTCACGCGGCAGAACTCGACGATGTCGTGCACGAGGAGGAAGTAGCCGGGGAACCCGAGCTCCTCGATCACCGCGAGCTCGTGCTCGATCTGGCGCATCGCGTCGTCGTGCTGTTCGTGGGTGCTCGGGTAGCGCAACGCCGCGCCCCGGTACGTGAGCTCACGCAGCCAGCTCATCTCGTCGTGGCCGTCGGGCACGACGTGGTCGGGCAGGTTCGGTGCCGCGTGTCGCAGGTCGAACGCGGCCTGACGCGCGACGTCGACGGTCCGTTCGACCGCCCCCGGATAGCGCGCGAAGCGGCGACGCTGCTCGGCCGCGCCCCGCAGGTGCGCGAGCGGCGACGCGGGCAGCCACCCGTCGAGCTCGTCGAGCGAGCGACGTGATCGGATCGCGGCGAGCGCGTGCGCGAGGCGCCGCTGGCGCGGCGTGGCGTAGTGGACGTTGTTCGTCGCGACGACGTCGACGGCGGCGCGCGCCGCGAGCGCGGCGAGCGCGTCGTTGCGATGACGGTCGAGCGGGTCGCCGTGGTCCCAGAGCTCGACGAGCACGCGTTCGCGCCCGAACGCGTCGACGAGCCGGTCGAGCGCGCGTGCGGCGGCGGCCGGTCCGTGCTGCGCGAGCGCACGCGGCACGCCTCCTTTCCGGCATCCCGTCAACACGAGCCACGAGTCGTTGTCGCGTGACGTTCGGTAGCCGTTCGCGTGCACCGGTGCTCGCGCGTCCTCGGCGAGCGACGCGAGGTCGAAGCGAGGTGCACCCTTCTCGCCCCGCAGCTGCGCCGCGCTGATCGCGCGCGCGAGCCGCGCGTATCCCACGGGCCCGTCTGCGAGCACGAGGACGTGCTCATCATGTTCTCCGGTCGCGCTCGCAAGCTCGCCGCTCCAAAGCGTCAGCTCGGCGCCGAAGACCGTCGGGAGCGAGAGCTCGCGCGCCACCTCGGCGAAGCGCACGACGCCGTACAGCCCGTCGTGGTCGGTCACCGCGAGCGCGTCGAGGCCGAGCCGCACCGCCTCCTCGACGAGGTCCTCGGGATGGCTCGCGCCGTCGAGGAACGAGAAGTTGGTGTGGCAGTGGAGCTCGGCGTACCCGCCGGCGCGCGCGCCGGTCATCTCAGCGTGCTCCGCGCATGGCACCTGCGGTGCCGGGCCGCTCGGGCCACCGCTTCCGCCCGGCCTCCCGGCCGTGCTCGCTCAGTCGTACACCGCCTCGACCGTGGCCCGGCCCCGGCCGAGCGCGACGAGGCACGCGACGTCGACGCCGTCCGCGCGCACGACGACCTGCCAGCGCGCCTCACGGCGTCGGGCGCGACCGTCCCACCACCGCACGTCGTGCACCCACGGTCCGGTCCACGCGACCACCGGTCCCCCGCCGCCCGGCAGCGCGCCGCTGCGCACCATCGCGGGCTCCCCCGACGCGTCACCACGCGCCGACACGCGCACGGGCGTCCCGTCGTCGTCGAGCACCTCCGCGGGCACGGGCGGCTCGAGCACCCGCGCCGGTGCCGGCGACGGGATCGCGCCGGGCCACGGGGCGGCGACGTCCGCGGTCGCGGCGCGCGGCTCGCCCCACGGCACCCAACGGACGCGCTCACCGGGCGTGCGGCCACCCTGCACGACGGGTGACACGACGGCGTCCGGCCCGAGCAGGCCCTGGACCCGGGCGAAGGTGCGCGCGGCGCGGTCCGCCGTCGCGGCGTCGCCACCCCAGAAGCCGAGCTGCCGGCCCGTCGCGGGGACGACCTCCTCGGGCACGAGGCGCAGCAAGGTCAGCCCGCCGGTGACCGCGTCCGCGGCGACGAGCTCCTCGTCCCGGGCACCGGCGCCGTTCCCGAGCCAGCCCTCGAGCTGCCAGCGGACGCGCTCGGCCAGCGCCGCGGGCGTCAGCGCGCGGTCGTGCCGCCACCCGCGCGCCAGCCGCTCGCCGTGCTCGGTCTCGGCTTCGACGAGCACGTGCGTGCAGCCGAGCCCGCGCGCCGCGAGCGCGCCGAGCAGGCGGTCGGCCATCGTCTTCGCCGCGAACGTCGCGACGTCGACGCGCGCGGCGGGCGGATCGAGCTCGTGCGTCTCGACGAGCTCGGGCGGCGGGGGCTCGAGCACGGGCGGCCGGAGGTCGAGCCCGCGCGCGAGCCGGTGCGCGCGATGTCCCTCGGGACCGAAGCGCGCGAGCACCGCGGGTGCCGGCAGCGCGTCGAACGCGCCGAGTGTCCGTATGCCGAGACGCGCGAGCAGGTCGGCGAGATCGGGATCGCCGAGGACGCGGACGGGCCACGGGTCGAGGAACTCGCGCGTCGCGTCCGGCGCGACGACGGTGTCACGCCGCGCCGCGAGCCGGGCCGCGAACCGGCTCCCGGCGATCCCGACCCGAGCCGGGACGTCACCGAGCCCGGCGTCCGCGATCGCGGCGCGCACGCGTGCGACCAGCGCGTCGTCGCCACCGAAGTACCGCGACGGCCCGCGCGTCGGGAACGACAAGCGCCCCGGTCGCTCGAGCTCGACGCGTGGCGTGAGCACCTCCACCGCGCGGGCGAGCACCTCGAACACGCGCGCCTCGGCCGCGAGGTCGGCGTCGAGGACGGCGACGCCGGGACAGCGCACCTCGGCCTCCCGCCGCCGCAGCCCGGGCACCGCCCCCTCCGCGCGCGCCTCGAATGACGCGGCGCGCACCAGTCCCGAACGGTGCGACCCGGGTGGCTCGAGCACCACGACCGCGCGCTCGTGCAGTGCGGTGTCCGTCCGTCGCGCGACAACGACGGGCCAGTCGGGGACCCATACGCAACACGTCCGTGTGCCGGCGTCGTTCACGGGACCCGCGCGTCAGCCGGCGCGTGCGTAGGGCTCGACGTGCAGCTCGCGCGAGCGTACGGCCGCACCGTGCGCCACGACGGAGACGTCGAGCGCGCGGCCGGTGAGGAGACCCTCGCCACGGCCGAGGCCGCGCCACCGTCCACCGCCGGCCCGCAGGCGCACCGCGGCCTCGACGGGCCAGGGCCCGAGCGCGACGAGCACCGCGCCACGCTCACGCGTGCGCCCGACGAGCCGGCGTGCCTCACCCGCGCGCACCCCGGCCGGCACACCGGCGACGACGAGCGCGACACCGTCGAGCAGCGCGCCGACGACCTCGACCCAGCGCGCCGGCGCAACGCCGCGCACGACGGCGAACCGCTCGACGTCGACCCCCGTCTCGGCGGCGGCCAACCCGCCGAGCGACGTGTCGGGGTCGACGGCCGCGGCCCACTCGCCCGCCGCGGTCACGGCCGCCGCGAGCTGCAGGGCGACCGTCGTCGCTCCCGCGCCACGCGGGCCGTCGACCGCCACGACCGTGCCCCGCTGCACGCCGCGCCACGGCAGCAGGTCGCCGATGCCGGTGTCGACCGGGATGGTCCGCTCGTGTGCGAACACGACCGGACGGGCCCGCCGGGCCACGTTGTCAAGGTGCTCGCGTGCCGCGTCGTCACGCCGGGGAAGTGCAGCCAGGGCCACGGGAATGACCGTACCGAACACATGTTCGCATCCGCAAGTGGGCCCGGCGACACCCCGGGCCCTCGCTGCTAGACAGAGCCGGACGCGTGCGACGCAGGCAGGGGGTTGACGGTTGCGGCGACGGATCAGCACCGCCCTGCTCGTCGTCGCCGCGTTGCTGCTGCCCGTCGGCGTCGTCGCGTCGTGGGCGCGCGACACGCTCTACGACAGCACGACGTTCAGCAACCGCACGGTCGACATCCTCCGCTCGTCCGCGGTGCGCACCGTGCTCGCGCGCCGTCTCACCGAGGAGCTCGCGCGCAGCGGCAACGAGCAGGCGGTCAACTTCCGCCCCGGCCTGCAGCTCGCGATCCAGACCGTCGTCGACACCGACGCGTTCCGTTCGATCTTCCGCACCGCGGTCCGCCGCACCCACGCGGCGATCCTCAGCGGCCAGAACGGGTCGGCCGGGCTGAACCTCCAGGACTCGGTCGCGATCATCACGAGCTCGCTGCAGGCGTCGGAGTCGCCCGCGCAGGCGGGTGAGCAACAAGGTGGTCTCGGGGACAGCCTCTCGGACGTCACCCACCGCCTCGGGGACCTCGGCATCTGGAAGCTCGACCGGACGATCGCGTCGATCGCGTGGATCGCGATCCTCGGTGCGCTCGCGGCCGCGACCGGTGCGCTCGTGCTCGCCGGCGACCGGCGGCGGTGCGTGCGCCGCCTCGGCTGGGTGCTCGTCGTCGACGGCGCGGTGATCGTGCTCGCGCTCCAGCTGCTCGGCTGGTGGGCGCAGCGCCAGGTCGACGGCGCCGACCTCGCCGACGCGGTCGGCGGCGCGTTCACGCGCGGCACCGCGGACCTGCGCGCGGTCGGGCTGTGGATCGCGGGATACGGGCTCGTCGCGGTCGCGGCCGCGACGGTCGGGGTGCGGTACACCCCGGCGGTCGTCGCGGACCGCTTCCGTGGCTGGGTGGACCGCCGCCGCGCGACGACGTTCGGCACCGTCGTGCTCGGCGTGCTCGCGCTGCTCGCGGGGCTGTTCCTCGTCCAGGACCCGTCCGGGAACGTGCGCCTCGTCGCCGTGGTCGCCGGCATGTGGCTCAGCTACCTCGGCATCACGGAGATCCTGCGCCTCGTGCGGTCGCTCCCGGTCGGCACGTCGCCACGAGCGCAGCGGCGGCACGTCGCGCTCGTCGCGTCGACGGTCGCGGTGCTCGTCGCGCTGGCGAGCGTCGGGCTGTTCTTCAGCGCCGCGGGCGCCGCGAAGCGCGCGGACGCGGCCGGGAAGGTTCCGTGCAACGGCGACGAGTCGCTGTGCGACCTGCGCATCGACCAGGTGATGTTCCCGGGCACGCACAACTCGATGTCGTCGTCGCTGTACCCGGGGTTCCTGTTCGGCGAGCAGCTCGACACGATCAAGGGGCAGCTCCAGTCGGGCATCCGCGCGTTCCTGATCGACACGCACTACGGCGTGCCGTCGCGCGTCCGCCTCCCGGGTTCCGACACGCGCATGGTGCTCACCGACCGCGCCGCGGAGCTGCGACAGCCGGCGGGCGAGACGGTCGACCCGCAGGTCGCCGAGCGCGCCGCGCGCCTGGCGGCGCGTGCACCGCGCGCGGCCGACGCGCAGCGTGACATCTACCTGTGCCACAACTACTGCGAGCTCGGGGCGGTGCCGTTCTCGAGCGTGCTCGCCGACTTCAAGACGTTCCTCGACACGCACCCCGACGACGTCGTGATGACGATCATCCAGGACGCGACGACGCCCGCCGACACTGCGGCCGCGATCGAGGCCGCGGGGCTCGGTGACCGCGTCGCGACGCTGGAGCGCGGGAAGCCGTTGCCGACGCTGCGTCAGCTCATCGACGAGCGGCGCACGCTGCTCGTCTTCGCGGAGCAAGGGGGCCCCGGCGCGCCCGCCTGGTACCAGCGCGCGTACGACTGGTTCCAGGAGACGCCGTACGACTTCCAGTCGACCACGCAGTTCAACTGCAAGCCGTTCCGCGGCGGAACGGGCAAGCCGCTGTTCCTGCTGAACCACTGGATCACGAACACCACGCCGGACCCGTCGGGCGCGTCGTCCGTGAACTCGGGCGCGACGCTCACGAAGCGCATCGAGACGTGCATCGCGCAGCGCGGCGCGCTCCCCAACGTCGTCGCGGTGAACTTCTCGGAGCGCGGCGCGCTGGTGTCGACGCTGCGGAAGATCAACCGCGCGACGTTGACCAAGGTGCACGAGGCGAAGGCGCGCGGCAACGGTCCCGGCAGTACGTCGCCGGCGCCCGGCACGTCGAACCCCGTCCCGCCACCGGAGATCGCGGTCGGGACGGTCGCGCCGGTCCCGGACGCGACGCCGATCGCCACGTTGACGGGCGGGGATCCCCAACGGTTCTGCGCGACGATCGAGCCCGCGGTCCGGGCCGTCGTCGCGTGGGCGCAGACGATCCTCGGCGACTCACCGGCGTCGGCCGGCGTCACCGACCTGCTCTACGCGCCCGTGCTCACCCGGACCCTCGGCCCGTACGTCGAGACCGGACCAGTGGAGCTCGCCCGGCGGGCCACGCCCATCCTGCAGCGCGCGCAGGCTGCCGAGGACGCGCTGCGCGTCCTCGGCGTGAGCGACGCGGACATGGCACGTCTCGCCGACCAGGCGAGCGCCGAGCTGGGCTCATCCGTGACGCCCGACGGGATCGCGGTCGCCGCGCACCTGCGCACGACCCTGGAGCGAACGGTGCCCGCGGACCGGCTCGAGGCGAGCGCGGCAGTGTTCGAAGCCGGTCAACCCGACCCGGCCACGCAGCTCGACCTTGGCTACGTCGCGCCGAGCGTCGGGCAGGCGTCGGGCTTCGCGTGCACCGCCGTCACGGGGTCGCTGTGAGGTCGCGTCGCATGCAGACGCGCGCGTCGGGATCGAGCCCGTGCGCCGTCTCGTGCGCGCGGACGTCTCGCAGGCCCGGCGTGATCTCGTCGTCGCGCAGGGTGCGAAAGCCGCAACGCTCGTAGTAGGGCGCGTTCCACGGGACGTCGCGGAACGTCGTGAGCGTCAGCGCGTGCATGCCGCGTGCCTGCGCCCACGTCGCGACCTGCTCCAGCAGCGTCCGTCCGTAGCGGTTGTGATGGTGCTCGCGCGCGACGGACACCTGCTCGACGTGCGCGCACCCGTCGACGACGTCGACGAGCACGAACGCCACTGGCGCGTCGCGGTCGTCGGCGACCACCCATGCGTGACCGCGCCGCACGTAGCCGGCGACGTGCTCGGCGGACGGGAGCTCGGCTGCCGCGACGTCGTGCATCCCGGCGTCGTCGAACACCGTGCCCGACGACGCCTCGATGCGCCGGATGTCGTCGACGTCCGAGACACGGGCAGGCCGGACGTGCACGGCTACGCGGTCGCGTCGTAGTACCGGAAGAGGCCTTCGATCGCCGTCGTCGCCTCGGGCAGGAGCGCGTCCCACCGCTCGGCCGGCGCCTCCACGGTGACGACGTTGGAGTACACGGTGACGTTCGTCGCGCCGAGATCGAACAGGCGCGACGCCAGCACGTCACACGGTCGCGCACCCTGTGCCGCGTCCCGCGACGGGTACCGCTCGATCGCCATGCCGGTGAGCGTGCGGTCGAGGTCGAAGATGACGACGGACGGGCTCGCGCCCCGCCGCGCCGTCACGCCGATGTCCTGACCCACCTGCAGGAGACTAGAAGAGCCGACCCGGCGCGGGTTCGAGCCCGCGCCAGCACAGGTGGTCCATGAAGATCCACGTCCGGCGGTGGATCGCGCTCGGCCCGTACGCGGCGAGCGCCATCTTGTGCACCGGCGCGGGATAGCCCCGGTTCGACTCGAAGTCGTACGCCGGGTAGTGCTCGGCCTCGTCGCCCATCATCGCGTCCCGCGTCACCTTGGCGACAACCGACGCGGCCGCGACCGCGAGACACGTCATGTCGGCCTTGATGCGCGTCGTCACGCGGGTGCCGAGCCCGAGGTAGTCGTGGTTACCGTCGAGGATGATGCGGTCCGGCTCGTAGCCCTGCGCGGCGATCTGGGCGAGCGCCCGTCGCCCGGCCGCGCGCAGCGCCGCGGTCATGCCGAGCGTGTCGCACTCCTCGTGTGAGGCGTGACCAACGCCGATCGCGACGGCCCACCCGCGGATCCGCTTCGCGGCGCGCTCGCGCTCCTCGGGCGTCAGCAGCTTGGAGTCGCGGACGCCACGGAGGTGCTCCGGGGCGGGGATGACGGCGGCCACGGTCGCGGGCCCGGCCCATGCGCCCCGGCCGACCTCGTCCATCCCGCACACGACGCGGTCGCCGGACTCCCAGCACTTGCGCTCCATCCGCAGCGTCGGGAACGGGACGACGGGGCTCACGCCACCGGAAGGTAGCGCGGCCCTCCTCGCGCGCGATGCACCGACCCGTGCACGCGCCGCGACCCCGTTCCGCCGGTGGACGAACCGCCGTACCATCGTCCACGTGGGCCCCGGCACGCGGGTGGAGGTGCGTTCCCGTTTCGACGCCTCCTGGTCGCGCGGGTTCGAGATCGCCGAGGTCGTCCAGGACCGCGAGCCGTCGTACCGGGTACGTCGCCGCTCCGACGGGAGCCTGCTGCCAGTGCTGTTCACCCACGACGACGTGCGCGAAGAGCGCCGCCGGTCGTCGATGTGGTGGTACTAGCGCGCGTCGTCGTGGAGTGACGCGACGAACTCGTCGAGCGGCACTGCCTGCATGGTCGTGCTGCGCATCGTCCCGCGCGCGGCGAGCATGACCGCGACGCGCGCGACGGTCTTCTCGTCGGGAGCCTCCAGCACGTTCACGAAGTCGTACTGACCGAGCACCGCGTACTGCGCGATCACTCGCACACCCATCGCCTCGACCTCGCGCGTCACCGCGTTGATGCGGTCGGGGTTCTCACGCACGGTTGCCCAGCCGTCGGGACCGATCGTGCTCAGCATCACGTAGGTCGGCACGACGTCAACCCTACGCCGTCATCCGCCGACGCGGTCGCGCTCCAGCTTGGCGATGTTGCCCGCCTCGGTCGGGTCGGCATCGGTCGCGAACCACGCGTCGAGCATCTCGTTCGCGACGTCCGGGCTCGTGAGCCGCAGACCCATCACGAGGACGTTGGCGTCGTTCCACCGCCGCGCGCCCGCCGCGGTCTGCGCGTCGGTGCACAGGGCGGCGCGCACGCCCGGGACCTTGTTCGCCGCGATCGACGCGCCCGTGCCGGTCCAGCAGAACAGCACCGCGGTGTCGCAGTCGCCGCCGGAGACGAGCTCGCCGACGCGCCGGCCGACGTCGGCCCACTCCAGCTCGTCGCCGCCCGGTGGACCGACCGCGACCACGTCGTGGCCGCGCGCGACGAGGGCCTCGGCGACCGCGTCCGTGAGCGGGGTGCGTTCGTCGGAGCCGAGCGCGACCTTCACGCGCGTGAGCGTACGCGCCGGACGACCGGCGCACCGCGGCGCGCCGAAAGCGCCCGTGTCACAGCGCGACGGGGACGGTGAGGGAGGGCGGGCCCGCGTCCGCGAGATGGTCGTGGACGAGACGGATCGCCGTGGCGCCCTCGCCGACTGCCGACGCGACGCGCTTGATCGATCCGTGGCGCACGTCGCCCGCCGCGAACACGCCCGGGATGCTCGTCTCGAGCGTCGCGGCCGTCTCGCCGCCGGGCCGGCCGCTCGCGCGGAGGTCGCGCCCCGTGAGGACGTAGCCGCGGTCGTCGCGTTCGACGTCGTCGGGTAGCCACTCCGTGTGCGGCTCGCCGCCGATGAGGACGAACAGCGCGTCGACACGGACGTCGCACGTCTTCCCGGTCGACCGGTCGCGCAGCACGACGTGCTCGAGCCGCTCGTCACCGCCGCCGTCGACGACCTCGGTGCCGGTGTGGACGGTGATCCGCGACGACGACTCGATCTCGCGCACGAGGTAGTCGGACATCTTGGCGCTCAGCGATGGGCCGCGCACGACGAGTCCCACCGACGCCGCGTACCTCGCGAGGTGGAGCGCGGCCTGGCCCGCGGAGTTCCCACCGCCGACGAGGAACACGTCGCGCCCCTGCATCGCCTTCGTCTCGCCGACGGCCGCTCCGTAGAACACGCCCGCGCCGACGAGCGCCTCGAGCGCAGGGACGCCGATGCGGCGCCACGTCACACCGGTCGCGACGACGACCGAGCGCGCCGCGACGGCCGTGCCGTCCTCGAGGTGGACCACGAAGCCCGCGCCGCGCTGCTCCAGCGCCGTCGCGCGCTGGGCGAACACGAGATGCGCACCGAACAACCAGGCCTGCTCACACGCGCGGTGCACGAGGTCGGCGCCGCTGATCCCGTGCGGGAACCCGGGATAGTTGCGGATCATCGGGCTGTTGCCCGCCTGCCCGCCCGACAGCGTCTGCTCCAGCAGCACGGTCGTCAGACCCTCGGATGCGGCGTACACCGCGGCGGCGAGCCCGGCGGGGCCGCCGCCGACGATCAGGACGTCGCAGACGTCGACGTCGGCGCGCACGCTCGCGCCGACCGCCCGCAGGAGCTCCGGCAGCTTCGGGTCCACCATCACCTGGCCGTCGTGACGGATCACCACCGGGAGCCGCGACGCGTCGGCACCGACCTCCGCGAGGAGCCGGCGTCCGTCCTCCTCGTGCACCGAGTAGACGCGGAACGGCATGTCGAAGCGGATCATCAGCTCGCGCAGCTCGTACAGCCGCGCGTCGCCCGGCGCGCCGACGACGCGGAACAGCTCGACGGACGGGTCCTGCTCCTTCGCCCACGTCGCGAGGAAGTCGCCGACGCTCCGGTACAGCTGCTCGTCCGACGTCCACGGCCGCACGATGTGGTAGTCCGCCTGTCCCAGCGTGATCGCGCGCACGACGGGACTGGTCGACGAGTAGTCGCGGTCGACCATGAGCACGCGCTTCGCACCCGGGTGGAGCTCGTGCGCGCGCGCGAGCAGCTCCACGCCCGTCGTGTCGTGCATCGCGTCGTCGACGAGCACCAGCGCGACGTCGTCACCCGAGGCGCGCAGCTCCTCCAGCGTGGCGAGCGCGGCCGCGGCCGTGCGCTCGCCACGAACCGAGAAGTCCTTGCCGAACCGTCGGTCGAGATCGCTCCAGAGCGTGTAGAGCGCGCGTTCCTCGTCGTCGACCACGAAGATGACGGGTAGCCCCATGCCTGCCTCCCGCGTTCCGCCGCGTTGCGCGAGCCGGGCCCGGGAGGGACCCCCGTGCCGGCCCTATCGTGGTCGAGATGGCCACCCGCCCGCGCCCGATCTCCGTCGCGATCGTTCCCCACACGCACTGGGACCGCGAGTGGTACGCCCCGTTCCAAACGTTCCGGCTGCGGCTCGTCGAGCTCATGGACCGGCTGCTGCCGATGCTCGAACAGGACCTGTCGTACGCACGCTTCCTGCTCGACGGCCAGACCGCGGTGCTCGACGACTACCTCGCGGTGCGACCGCAGGCGCGGCCCGCGCTCCACCGGCTCGCCGCGGCGGGTCGGCTGTCCGTCGGCCCCTGGGCGGTGCTGATGGACGAGTTCATGGTGTCGGGCGAGACGCTCGTGCGCGATCTCCAGATGGGGATCGCTCGCGCGACCGAGCTCGGCGGCCCGATGGAGGTCGGGTACCTGCCGGACATGTTCGGGCACGTCGCGCAGATGCCGCAGATCCTGCGCGCGGCCGGGCTCGAGCACGCGGTCGTGTGGCGTGGCGTGCCGAGCGCAGTGACGAAGACCGCGTTCTGGTGGGAGGCACCCGACGGGTCGCGCGTCCGCGCCGAGTACCTGTACGGCTCGTACTCGAACGGGCGCGACATCCCCGACGACGCGAAGCAGCTCGTCGCGCGCGCACGCGGGTACGAGCTGGAGCTCGGCGACGCGCTGCTCCCGGGTGGCTCGATGCTGCTGATGAACGGGACCGACCACCAGCTCCCGCAGCCGTGGCTCGGCCGCGTCGTCGCCGAGGCCAATGAGATCCAGGACGACTACCGGTTCGCCGTCACGTCGCTCGCGGAGTACGTCGCGACCCAGCCCGTCGACGGGCTCGACGTGTGGCGCGGCGAGCTGCGCTCGGGTGCGCGCGCCAACGTCCTCATGGGCGTGGCGTCGAACCGCGTCGACGTCCACCAGGCGTGCGCGGCGGCCGAGCGCGCGTTGGAGCGGCGCGCCGAGCCGTCGAGCGCGCTGTTCCTGCCACCGGAGGCGTACCCGGGCGCGTTGCTCGACCTCGCGTGGCGGAACCTGGTGCTGAACTCCGCGCACGACTCGTCGTGCGCGTGCAGCGCCGACGAGGTGGTCGACCAGGTCCTCGTCCGGTACCACGAGGCTCGTCAGATCGGAGACGGCCTGACGTCCGCCGCGGTGCACGCGCTCGCGCGGTCCGTCGACGCGCCGGCGGGCGCGACGGTCGTCGTGAACCCGACATCCCGCGCACGCGGAGGGCTGGTCGCGGCGCGGGTCCCTGGCGACGCCCGCACGGAGCCCGTCCACTTCGTGTCGAGTGACGGCGTGCCCGTGCCGGTGCAGGTCGTGGACGTGAGCGCCGGGGAGGGCTTCTCGGCCACCGTGACGGGCGAGAAGGTCCGGTGGGTCCTCGAGATGATGCGCGGGACGGAGTTCGCGGGCGCGGGCATCGCGTCGTACGACGTGTCGGACCTCGACGACGGCACGGTGGAGGTCGTGTTCCAGTCCGCGCTGCCGGGGGGCTCGACCGTCGACGACCTCGAGTCGCTGCGCGACCACGTGCTCGCGCTTGGCACCGCGGGACGGACGGTTCGCTTCCGCGCGATGCGGCCATCGACGAGCGGGGTGCTGTTCGCGGCCGACGACGTGCCGGGGTTCGGCTGGCGCACCTACCAGGTCGCGCCGGGCGCGGGGCCGTCGACCGTGTTGCGCGCCGCGGGGCGTGACCTGGCAAACGAGCACCTGCGCGTGCGCGTGGACGACGACGGCACCTTCACTATCTCGACGGCCGAGGGTGTCGTGGTGGAGGGGTGCAACCGCTACGTCGACGGCGGGGACGGTGGCGACACGTACAACTGGTCGCCACCCGAGCGCGACCTCGTCGTGGAACGACCCGACGCGGTGGCTGTCTCGGTCGCCGAGGACGGCCCCGTACGCGCCGCGCTCCTCGTGCGCGCCACGTACCGGTGGCCGGTCGCGTGCGTCGGCGACGAGCGCGCGTGTGTCGCGCGCTCGGACGAGACGGAGACCGTCGTCGTCGACACACGGCTCGAGGTCCGCATCGGTGAGCGGTTCGTGCGCGTCCACACCGAGCTCGACAACCGCTGCCGTGACCACCGCCTCCGCGCCCACTTCCCGTTGCCCGCGCCCGTCGAGCGATCGAGCGCCGAGTGCGCGTTCGCGGTCGTCGAGCGCGGGTTGACGAGCGAGGGAGGCCCGCACGAGGTGGCGCTGCCGACGTTCGTCTCCCGACGGTTCGTCGACGCCTCGGACGGCGAGGTCGGCGTGGCGCTCCTGCACGACGGCCTTCTCGAGTACGAGCTCGTCGACGGACGCGAGCTCGCGCTCACGCTGCTGCGCGCGACCGGCTACCTGTCGCGTTCGCAGATCGTCATGCGGCCCAACCCCGCCGGCCCGCTCGACCCGCTCGACGGCCCGCAGCTGCAACGGCGGCTGCGGTTCGACTACGCGGTCGCGCCGCATGCCGGCACGTGGCACGACGCCGACCTGTACGCGCTCGCCGACGAGCTCCTGGTGCCGTTGGAGCGGGCGCGCGCGACCGGCACCGGCACGCGCGCGACCAGCGGACGCGCGCTCGCCGTCGACGGCGCCGAGGTGTCGGCGGTGCTGCGCGAGCCCGGTGGCCTCGCCGTTCGTTGCTTCAACCCGTCCGCCGAGACGGTGGTCGCGACCGTCGAGCACGACGGCGCGCCCGCGCGCGGCTGGCGCGTGGACCTGCGCGGCCGGCCCGTCGACCGGTTCGAGGGCTCCGTCGAGCTGCGCGGCTGCGAGCTCGCGACACTGCGACTCGACTGAATCCGCCTCCCGCCTTCCGACGGCGAGTCGTGCTGCTGGACGGCGCCTCCCGCAGCACGCACGATGGTGCGCCACCCGCGGCGAAGGAGGGGGAATGAAGGCAGGAACGCGTGGTGAGGTGACGGTGCGCGTCGAGGCACCCGCGGAGCGCGTCTACGAGCTGGTGTCGGACGTGACCCGCATGGGCGAGTGGAGTCCCGAGACCACGCGGTGTGTCTGGCTCGACGGCGCGACGGGCCCGACCGTCGGCGCACGGTTCAAGGGGACGAACGCGCGCGGGTTCGTGCGCTGGTCGACGAAGCCCAAGGTCGTCGCGGCCTCGCCGGGACGCGAGTTCGCGTTCGTGACCGGGCATCTCGGCAAGGACATGACGAAGTGGACGTACACGTTCGCGCCGGCGGAGTCGGGAAACGCGACGGACGTCACCGAGTCGTACGAGCTGATGCGCGACAACCCGTGGTACTTCCGGATGGCCGAGCGCCACCTGATGCGCGTCGACGACCGCGTGAGCGACCTCGAGCGGGGCATGCGCGCGACGCTCGAACGCATCAAGGCGGTCGCGGAGCGCGACGTCCAGGCGCGCTGAGCACGCGCCGTGGCGCACGACCGGCGGTTCCGCTTCGGCGTCGACGTCCAGGCCCCGTTCGACGGGCTGTCGTGGGCCGAGACGTCGCGCGAGGTCGAGGAGCTCGGCTACGCGACGCTGTTCGTCCCCGACCACTTCGACGAAGGCTTGGGGCCGATCGCCGCGCTCGCGGCCGCCGCCGCGGCGACCTCCACGTTGCGCGTCGGCACGCTCGTCCTCGACTGCGACTTCCGTCATCCCGCGGTCCTCGCGCGCGAGCTCGCGACGGTCGACGTGCTGTCCGGCGGACGGCTCGAGGTCGGTGTCGGCGCGGGCTGGAAGCGTCTCGACTACGAGCGGTCCGGGATCGCGATGGATCCACCCGGGACGCGCGTCGACCGGATGATCGAGCACGTGCACGTGCTCCGCGGGCTGTTCGGCGACGGGCCGCTCACGTTCCACGGTGCGCACTACGACATCGACGAGCTCGACGGCACACCGAAGCCGTCGACCCCGGGCGGGCCGCCGATCCTCGTCGGCGGCGGCGCGCGGCGCGTGCTGCGGTTCGCGGGCGCGCACGCGGACATCGTCGGCGTGAACGCGTCGATCCACTCGGGTGAGATCGACGTCGCCGCCGCGCACGACGGGTTGCCGGCGCGGATCGACGAGAAGGTCGCGTGGGTGCGCGAGGCCGCGGGCGCACGCTTCGACGACCTGGAGCTCAACGCGTGGCTCGCGGTCGCAGAGGTGACGGACGACGCCGGGGCCTTCGCGGAGGCGCTCGGCGCCGCGTTCGACGCCGATCCGAAGGACGTGCTCGCGTCGCCGCTCACGCTCGTCGGCTCGGCTCGCGAGATCGCGGAGCGGCTCCACGAGCGCCGCGAGCGCTGGGGCTACTCGTACGTCGTCGTCCCCGGCGACAAGGCTCACGACTTCGCGCCGATCGTCCGCGAGCTGACGGGACGCTGAACGGTTCGTCGGGGCGCGCGGGACGATCCGCCGCCCGTCGGCGCGCGGGACGATCCGCCGACGTCGGCAGCCGTAGCTCAATCCGCCGCACGTCGGCGGCCGTAGCTGTCGGCATGGACCTGGCGTTCGACCGGTCGGGCACCGGCGAGCCGCTGGTGCTGTTGCACGGGCTGGGATCGTCGCGCCGCGCGTGGAACCCGGTCGCGGGCGTGCTCGCAGAGCGGTTCGACGTGCTCGCGATCGACCTGCCGGGGTTCGGCGGCTCGGCCCCGCTCCCGCCGTCGGTCGAGCCGACTCCGGCGCGCCTCGCCGCTGCGGTCGGCGAGCTGCTCGACGGTCTCGGGATCACGCGGCCGCACGTCGCGGGCAACTCGCTCGGCGGTTGGGTCGCGATGGAGCTCGCTCGGACGCGCGCGTTCGCGTCGGTCACGCTGCTGAGCCCGGCCGGCCTGTGGCGCGGGACGACACCGCGCTACACCTTCGTGAGCCTGCGCACTTCACGGTGGCTCGCCGTCAACGCGTCGGGACTCCTGCACCGGCTCGTGCGGTCGAGCGCGGGTCGCGTCGTCGTCCTCGGTCAGACGCACGGTCATCCCGCCCGGCTCACACCCGAGTACGCGCACGCGGCGATCGACACCCTGCGAAGCGGCGCGGGCTTCGACGCGACGCTGCGCGCGACCGCGACACGGCGCCTCGTCGCGGTCGAGCCCGTCGACGCGCCGGTGACGGTCGCGTTCGGCTCACGCGACCGGATCTTGCTCCGGCACCAGTCACGCCACCTCGATCAGCTGCCGCCCGACACGCGTGTCGAGCACCTGCCCGGGTGCGGTCACGTGCCGATGGCGGACGACCGCACCGCGGTCGCAGCACTCATCACCCGAGCCGCGACACGCGCCCGCGTCGGCGCGGAGTGAACGGGCGCGGAGCGGGCGCGCTCGCCATTCAGCGCGGCGACTCATCGAAGTCGATCTGCGGCTCACCGACGCGGACCGTCATCTGCTTGCCGAGGCGAACGAACCCGAGCCGCTCGCCGAGCGCGACGGACGCCGGGTTCGACACTGCCGAACGCCACTGTGCGACCAGTCCCGCGGCAACGGCATCGGCGAGGGCCGCGCACGCGGCCGTGTGCGCGCGCCCTTGGCGGCGGTGGACCGGGCGGACGCTACGCAATCTGGGCCAACCACCCCTCCCACACGACGTAGCCGGCGACCGCGCTGACCTCGTCACCAGACACCGTGCAGTACCGGCACGCCAAGTCGCCGTGCAATCCGCTCTCCTCCCATTCGGACGGCAACATCGAGGCCGCGAAGTCGGCAAGACGAGGGTCGTCCAGCTCGATCGTCGACACCGAGGTGAGATCTCTCTCCGGGGCGGACTCCGCATACGCGAGATGTGCTGGACCACGCACGTCGAGCTCGAGGGCCCAGCACTCCAGCCCATGCGTCGACGTCGAACAGCCGCTCGCGATCCCACTCGACGGTCGCTCGCGCGATCACGATCGGTCCGCGGACGAACACGTCGTCGTAGATCTGCACGAGCACGATCGCGTTCGATCGAGGGTCGGTCGCGATCGACACTCCACCTGTATCGGAGACACCGAGGCGCGATGCCCAGTACCGCCGAATCGCGGCGATGGTCGAAGGGAGAAGCTGTTCGTCGTCGCTCATACGGTCAGTAGAATTGTCTCTGAATAGTTGACGCGCGTGCGAGGATGTGCGCATGGCTGCTGTGTCTGCGCGTCGTCCGGCGTTGTTGTCCGAGGGTCAGGTCCGTGAGCTCACGGGTGTGACGCGCGCTCAGTTCGCGCGGCTGATCGCCGAGGTCGGTCCGATCTGGGAGGCCGAGCGTGAAGCGCGCCTCTCCGCGCGGAAGCGTCGACGCGCGTTCGGCGCGGGCCGCAAGCACGACGTGCCGTTCGCGGGCCGGTTGTTGGTGACACTCGTGTATCTGCGGTGGAACGTCACCTATCGGATGCTCGCGGCGGTGTTCGACACGAACAAGGACACCGTGAACCGCGCGGTGATGGAGCTCACACCGCTGCTCGCCGCCGTGGGGATCACCGCCCCGGACGGGACGCGCCTCGGCGACGACGACGCGCTCGCGGCCCAGATGCGAGCGTTGTCGAAGGCGCAGCGCGCCGCGCTGGTGGACGGGAGCTTCGTACCGGTCCCGCGCCCATCCAAGGGCGGCTGGGAGGCGCAGAAGGCCCAGTACTCGCCACACCGGCATCGGCACGTCAACACGTTCCAGACACTCAGCGACGATCGCGGGAACCTGTTGTGGATCGGCGACGCGTGCGACGGCGCGACCCACGACCTCAGCGCGATCGCCGAGTCCGCGGTCGCGGCGACGCTCGCCGAAACGGAGGTGACGGTGATCGCCGACAAGGGCTACACGGGCATCAAGGCCCGGCTCGGCCTCGCGCGGGTCTTCACCCCGGCCCGTCGCCGCAAGGACGACACCCGATCCGAGACGGTCCGCGACGCGGAAGGCGCGTTCAACACCGAGATCGCGCGGCAGCGCGTGAATGTCGAACACGCGATCCGCCGGCTGAAGACGAACAAGATCCTGCACGGCTACCGCCGGCGTCGCGACACGCTCACCGACACGCTGCACGCATGCGCGTCCCTCGCGACCATGGCGACGTGAACACCCGGATCTCACGCACCGCGAGAACGCACGCACCAACCGCTACTGCGCGACAGGTCTAGTAGGCGGCGCGCGCGTCACGACCATGTGCGCCGACGTGCTCGTTCCTGACCGCGCACGAACGGAAGAAATTTTGGCGGGGTCGCTCCAGACGGGCGTTCACTGACATACCCCTCGTTCATACTGCATGCATGCTCGACGTCGCGGAGGTGCGCGAGATGCGAGACCGGGTCGGCGCGTTGCTGCGCGCGCTCGAACCGGACGCGGTCGCGCTCGCGGACGCGGAGCCGATGTGGAGGGCGTTCGACAAGATCGAGCGGCACGCCGCGAACGCGAAGACGCTGCTCGCCCGGCGCGTCGAGGAAGCAGCCACGTGGCGGCAGCGTGGGCATCGCGACGCGGCCGAAGGCATGGCGAAGCAGTCGGGGACGACACGCGGCGCGGCGCGTCAGCAGCTCGCGCTGTCGAAGAAGCTCGACGCCCATCCCGCGACCGAGACCGCGATGCGCAAGGGTGAGATCTCGCCCACCCAGGCCGCGATCGTCGCCAGCGGCGCGAACGGCAACGCGGCCGCCGAGCGGCGCCTGTTGGACAAGGCGTTGACCTCGACGGTCGCCGCGCTCCGCCAGGAGGCGGCTCGAGAACGCTCCAAGTCCGATCCGGACCCCGAGGGGACGGAACGGCGGATCCACGCAGAGCGCCGCGCCCGGTCGTGGACCGACGAGGAGGGCCGCTGGCACTTCAACGCCACCGGCACCATCCGGGACGGGAGCCACGTCGCGCGCGTGCTGGAGCGGCTCGTGAACGAGGAGTTCACGAAGGCGCGTCGGGAAGGACGCCGGGAGGAGCGCGACGCGTACGCGTTCGACGCGTTCGTCGGTGTGTTCCGTGACTACGACCAGCGACCTGACGACAGCTCCGACAAGCCGAAGCGGAAGCATCGCTGCCCGTCGTACCTGTCGATCCTGCGCCTCGACGACGAAGCGCTCCTGCGCGGCGACCTCGCCGGTGACGAGCTCTGCGAGATCGCCGGGCTCGGACCGGTCCCGGTCACCACGGCGCGGAAGCTGCTGGGCGAGAGCGTCCTCAAGCTCGTGCTGACAAAAGGGGAAGACGTCGCCAACGTCACCCATCTCGGGCGCGGGCCGAAGGTGGCACAGAAGATCGCGCTGCTCTGGCAGTCACCGTGTTGCAGCGTCGACGGCTGCACCCGCACCCGGATCGAGTTCGACCACCGCGAACCGTGGGCGAACACGAAGCACACAGGCTCGACGAGCTCGACGCGCTCTGCACGTTCCACCACGATCTGAAACACCGCGACGGCTGGGCCCTCGTCGACGGCACCGGCAGACGGCCCATGGTCCCATCCGACCATTCGGATCATCCGAAGAACCGGCCGAAGGCCGACACGAGCTAACCGCCCGGGCGCGACACCGATCGGTGCAACAGCACTTCCCCCGAATGCTCCGTCGTCGACCAGGCGGGGTCGAGCCCGGGCGCGCGCAGCACGACCGGACCGCGCGCCTCGCGGACCTCCCAGAGGAGAGCGGGATGCTCGCCGTGCCAGCGGACCGAGTACGACACCAGCCCGGAGCGCGTCGGCGCGTCGCGCACGTCGAGCGAACGCCCACGCCAGTCGTCAGGGAGCTGAACCACGACGTCGATCTCGCCGACGCCGCGATCGACGACCAGACGATCACACACGTCGCGCAGGACTCCCCCGCCGACCCGACGAGCACGTGCGGCGCGACGCGCGCGCCAACCGGCCCGGTGCCACGCTGCGCCGGCCTCGGCGTCGAACCCCCAGTCCTCCAGGGCGACCAGCAGCGCGGCATCCGGGCGCGCGACCGACGACGACGCGAGCAGCGCGTCGGCGCGCGCCGAATCCACGTCGGCCTGCAACCGCTCGCCCGGCACCGTGACCTGCATCCCCCGACCGAGCTGCGCGCGCCAGCCCGCGACGACCTCGTCGGCCGAGGGAAGCCGCGCCAGCAGCACGTCGTCGGGCACGTCCCGAGCGAGCGCGAGCGCGAGCCGGAAGACGGTTCGGTGCGCCACGGGCCAGAGGACCACGAGCTCGCTCGCGTCGACGCCCGAGAGCGGCTCGCCGGTCGCGCCACCCGACGTCGCGACCGAGACCGCGGTGGCCCATCGCGCCGGCGGGCGCGGCGCGACGACGAGCGGCCGGCCGTCCGCGCGCACCACCCCACCGGCGACGACGTCGAAGCGCGACCGCCGTCCCCCGAGCGCCAGTCCGAGCACGAACGGCACCGGCGAGTCGTTCTCGACCTCCAGCACGACGAGGTCACCCGGGCCACCGACGCCGAAGACGCGCTGGCGCGCGTCACCACTCGGCACGCGCATCGCCGTCTCGAACCCCGGCGCGGGCGTCAGCCGCCGCTGCCGGACCGCGACGTCGACCGCGGGGTCGTGCCAGCGGTCGTCCGCGCCGACGAGCCAGCCGCACCGGAACCCGCGCGGCAAGGTGACGGCACCGCGCGCGTCGACCGCGGCCCGCCGCGGCGAGCCCAGCACGCCGACATCGCTCACGCCTTCTCGGGCTTCGCTTCGCGCAGCATCAACGTCGGGACGATGTCGGCCGGCTTGCGCCCCTCGTACAGCACCTGCCCGACCTGCTCCGCGATCGGCATCTCGACGCCGTGCTTCGCCGCGAGCTCGAGGACCGCGGCGGTGCTCTTGACGCCCTCCGCGACCATGTGCATCTCGGCGACGATGTCGTCGAGGCCGCGACCCTGCGCGAGCGCGACGCCGACCGTGCGGTTGCGGCTCTTGTCGCTCGTGCACGTCGCGACGAGGTCGCCCATCCCGGCGAGACCGGCGAACGTGAACGGCTCGCCGCCCAGGGCGACGCCGAGCCGAGCGAGCTCGGCGAGGCCGCGAGTGATCAGCGCGGCCTTCGTGTTGTCGCCGTACCCCATGCCGTGCGCGATGCCGGCCGCGACCGCGATCACGTTCTTCAACGCGCCGGCGATCTCGCACCCGACGACATCCGGGTTCGTGTACACGCGGAACGTGCGCGTCATGAACAGGCGCTGCAACGCGGTCGCGGTGTCGCCGTCGTCGATCGCGACGACGGACGCCGTGGGCTCGCCTTCCGCGACCTCGCGTGCGAGGTTCGGCCCGGTGAGCACACCGATGCGGGCGGGGTCGTGGTCCGACAGCACGTCCGCGACCACCTGGGTCATCCGTGCGTTCGTCCCCTGCTCGACACCCTTCGCCAGGCTGACGACCGGGACGCCGGCCGGGATGCAATCCCGCGCGAGGTCCAACACGTCGCGGAAGCCGTGCGACGGCACGGCGACGACCACGACGTCGGCGTCACGGCACGCCTCGTCCATCACCGCCGTCGCGCGGAGATCCTCGGGCAACGGGATCCCGGGCAGGTACGCGTCGTTCTCGTGGCGCGCGCAGATCGTGTCCGCGAGCCCCGGCTCGCGCGCCCACAGGACCGTCGGCGCGTTCGTCGCGACGAGCGACGCGAACGCGGTCCCCCACGACCCCGCGCCGATGACGGCGACCTTCATGCGCGCGACCGCGTCGTGTGCGAGAACGCGCTCTGCGGGGTGCGGACCCACCAGTCGTCGTCACCGGGAGCCGGACGTTGCGGGTACAGCATGCGTGCACGCGCCACCGACGACGCGATCGCGCCCATCACCCGATCGGTCGCCGCGACCACGTCCTCCCCCGGCGCGACCGCCATGGGCGCGCCGACGACGACGGACTCGGCGACACCGGCGCGCCAGCTCGGCTTCCGCCCCTTGAACAGGATCCGCTGCGCGCCCCACAGCCCCACGGGCGTGACCCGCACGCCCGTCTGTTGCGCGAGCCGGGCGACCCCCGACTTGCCGGGCAACGGGTCGAGGTCCAGCGAGATCGTGCCCTCGGGGAACACGACCACGCACTCGCCGTGCTCGAGCGCGTCGACGGCCGCGTCGAGCGATCCCGCGGCGCCGGCCGTCTCCCGCTGGACGGGGATCTGACGTGTCGCGCGCAGGAGCGCCCCGAGCGCGCGATGGTCGAACAGCTCTGCCTTCGCGAGGAACCGGACGTTGCGGTGGCGTCGGTTCGCGACGTACGCGAGGACCAACGGGTCGAGATACGAGACGTGGTTGCTCGCGATGAGCACGGGCCCGCGCACAGGGATGAGGTGCCCACCCTCGACGGTCCAGCGCATGCCGAAGTGCATCGCCGGCCACAACGCGGTCCGCGCCAATCCGTAGGCCGGCTCCACGGTCGGTAGCATACGCACGCGCATGCGACGCGACTGCTTCCTCATCGCGCAGCTGTCCGACCTGCACTGCGGCTCGCCGTCGTTCGATCCCGAGCTGCTGACCACGGCCGTGCACGAGATCCTCGCGATGCAGCCCGATCTCGTCGTCGTGGGCGGCGATCTCACGGCCGACGGCTACGCGAACGAGTTCCGCACGGCGGCGCGGTTCCTCGAGCCGATCCTCGACTCCGGGCTGCCGACGGTCGTCATCCCCGGCAACCACGACGCCAAGAACGTGGGGTACCTCCACTTCCGCGACACGTTCGGTCCGGGTGACGTCGACGGCAAGGCCGACCGTGCGCTCACGCTCGCGCGCGAGCCGGGAGCGGCCGCGCTCCGCTCGGTGCGCGTCGTGGCGCTCGACTCCACCAAGCCGGACCTCGCGGAGGGCGAGATCGGCCGCGAGCGCTACGGGTGGATCCGCCGCCAGCTCGACGCCGGTGCCGATCTCGACGTCGTCGCGCTGCACCATCATCTCGTGCCCGTGCCCGGTACCGGACGCGAGCGCAACACGGTGTGGGACAGCGGCGACGTGCTCGCGCTGCTGTCCGACCTCGGCGTGCAGCTCGTCCTGTGCGGGCACAAGCACGTGCCGTACGTGTGGTTGCTGAACGGTGTGCTCGTGGTCAACTCGGGCACGGTGTCGACGTACCGGGTGCGCGGGTACGTCCGGCCGTCGTACAACGTCATCGAGGTCGACGAGCAGGAGATGCGCGTGACGTTCCGCTACCCCGGCTCCGGTGAGCGCTTCGCGGCCCGGCTCGCACGCGACACGTTGCAGCTCGAGACGAGCCCCGAGCTCGCCGGCATGTTCACGAAGACGACCTGGCACGCCTGAGGCCGATGCTCGTCCGGTTCTTCTTCTCCGCGGTCGACCCGGCAGACCGGGCCGAGATCGCGCGGATCTTCGCCGAGGACGTGAAGCCCGCGTTCGAGGCGGAGCGCGGCTGCGTCGGCGTCGAGCTGCTCGTGAGCGCGGACCAGAGCGCGGGCGGCCTCATCGAGGGCGTGGTCGTGTCGCGCTGGCGCAACGACGGTGACATCGAGCGCGCGATCGACTCGCGTGGCGTCAAGGAGTCGCTCGTGCGGGTGCGGCAGCTCCTGCGCCTCGAGCCCGTCATCCGGACGTACGTCGTCGTCGACGGTGGCCCGTGACCGCCCCCACCGCGGTCGTCGTGCCGATCCGCGCGTTCGCGCTCGGCAAGGCGCGTCTGGCGGGCCGTCTCGACGCGAGCGCGCGCGAGCAGCTCGCACGCACCATGGCCGGGAACGTCGTGCGGGCCGCGGGTGGCGCACGGGTCGTCGTCGTGTCGAGCGCGCCGGAGGTGCGTGACTGGGCGGCGTCGCTCGACGTCCCCGTGATCGACGATCCCGGCACGCTCGACGGCGCGGCGCGGGCCGGCTGCACGTGGGCGAGCGACGCCTCGCGCGTCTGCGTCGTCCACGCCGACCTGCCGTACGCACGCTCGCTCGACGCGCTCACGCGCGACGCGGCGATGCCGGTCGTGACGGTGGTGCCGTGTCACCGCGACGACGGCACCCCCGCGATGTCACTGCCGGGCGAGGTCGCCGCGTCGTTCCCGTTCGCGTACGGGCCTGGCTCGGCGCGTCGTCACGTCGCGGCGGCGCGCTCGCTCGGCCTCGCCGTGCGGGTCGTGCGCGACCCGCAGCTCGGGTTCGACGTCGACGTACCGGACGACCTCGCCGTGCTCGCGGCACGCGCGTGACCGTCGATCTCGACGTCCCGCGGTGCGCGCTCGCGGTCGGGGCACACGCGGACGACGTCGAGTTCGGGTGTGGAGCGACGCTCGCGAAGTGGGCCGATGCCGGCTCCGAGGTCCACCTGCTCGTGCTGACGGACGGGTCGAAGGGGACCTGGGAGCGCGACGCGGTCGACCTCGTCACGACGCGCGAGAAGGAGCAGCGAGCCGCCGCGCACGCGCTCGGGGCGGTGGACGTCACGTTCCTCGGCGTGGTCGACGGTGAGCTCGACGAGCGGGAGGCGTACCGCGCCGCCGTGTGCGAGGTGATCCGTGGCACGCGGCCCGACGTCGTGCTCGGGCACGACCCGTGGAAGCGCTACCGCCTCCATCCGGACCACCGGCACGCCGGCTTCCTCACGCTCGACGCGCTCGTCGCGGCGCGCGACCCCCAGTTCTTCCCCGGGCAGCCGTTCCCGCCGCACCGCCCGTCACACCTGTTGCTGTTCGAGGCCGACGAAGCCGATCACGCCGAGACGGTCGACGGCACGCTCGGGCGCAAGATCGACGCGCTGCTCGCGCATCGCAGCCAGTGGCGCTCGACGATGGGGATCGACGACGCCGTCGACGAGCAGACCACGGCGTTCGCCGACCGGATCCGCGACGAGGCGGAGGCCGACGGCCGTAGGGCCGGGCTCGCAACCGCGGCCGAGATCTTCAAGCGCATCGACGACCTGTAACGGACGCCGACGACGACGCGCAACGAGGGGGGCGCGTACGCCCCCCTCGAAACGTTCGACGCCCGAGCGTCAGCTCGCGGTGGACTTGCGGGCCCGCTTGGTCGTGCGACGACGGCGTGTCGCCGGCGCCTTGCTGGCCGTCGACTTGCGGGCGCCCTTCCGCGCGGTCGTCTTGCGACCTGCGGCCTTGCGCGTGCCCTTGCGGGCCGTCGTCTTCCGTGCGGTCGACTTGCGCGTGCCCTTCCGGGCCGTGCTCTTGCGACCGGTCGACTTGCGCGCGGTCGTCTTCCTCGCCGCGGCCTTGCGGGTGCCCTTGCGCGCGGTGCTCTTGCGAGCCGTCGACTTCCGCGCCGTGGTCTTCCGGGTGCCCTTGCGCGCGGTGCTCTTGCGAGCGGTCGACTTCCGCGCCGTGGTCTTCCGGGCGCCCTTGCGTGCGGTCGTCTTGCGGGCCGTGCCCTTGCGGGCCGTGCTCTTCTTGGCGGCTCTCTTCGCCGTAGCTCTCTTTGCCGGAGGCACGGTCACCACCCTCCTTCGTTGGATGTGTGTTGACGCTCGACCCGTGTCCCGGGTCCTAGTTCACGGCGGACTTGAAGCCGGCGCCTGCCGTGAACTTCACGCCCTTGGATGCCGCGATCTTGACGGGTTCGCCGGTGCGCGGGTTGCGCCCCGTGCGTTCCTTGCGATCCGTTCGGGAGAAGCTGCCGAAACCGGGAAGCACCACCTTCTCTCCCCGCGCAACCGCTTCCTTGATGTGTTCCATCATGTGGTGCAGCGCAGCCTCTGCGTCCTTCTTCGTCAGGCTTGCGCCGTCGGCGATCTTGTCGACGAGCTCGGCCTTGTTCACGCGTCTACCTCCGCCCGTTGCGAGTTTCATCCGAGATGAGAACCCATTCGCGCGTCGAGGTCAAGCATTTCCTCGCGCGCGGCGACGTACACACTCACGTATCGCGCGCTGCATCGCGACGCGCGACGAAGCGCGCTTGCGCGCGTCACGCGCGCGCCGATGTCGACGCGCGTGCGCGACGCTCGCGTGTCGTGGACGCGCTCGAAGACGGGAATTTCGATGCATTCGTCGTGTGGGCGGAGGCCCGCGACGACGCGATCGCGCTCGACATCGCGATCGTCGCGGGCGCGCGCAAGGGCGATGTCGTCACGGTCGTGACGCGCGCGTATGCGCATCGCGACGCGCTCGCGCTCGTCGGTCTCCCGTGCACGCTCGTCGTCGAGCGCGGCGAGCCGCGCGTCGCGTTCGCGACGTGAGCGCGCGTTGCCGCGCGGCGGCGCGCGACGCCGGACGCGACGAAGCCCGGGTCGCGGACCCGGGCTTCGTGGATGGCAGCCCCGAGCAGATTCGAACTGCCGCTTCCGCCTTGAGAGGGCGGCGTCCTGGGCCGCTAGACGACGGGGCCGTGCGGATGACGTTTCAGGCCGTTGACCAGGGGTTTTCCGGGTCGTCGGCTCGCTCGGGGGGGAGGACTCGAACCCCCAATGACAGGGCCAGAACCTGCTGTGTTACCGATTACACCACCCCCGAAGGTCCGGTCAGGATAGCGGCTCCTAGTGGGATTCGGACCTGGGTCTCGATGCGCTTGCTGGCGCGGGTGAGGGACCCGAAGCCGAAGATCCGACCGATCGAGACCCCGAACGCCTCCGAGGCGAAGCGGCGCCATTCGTCGAGGCCGGAGATCGGGCTGGTGTGGGTCGGGGACGTGACGGCGTCGAGCCCCACGTCGGACGCGATGAGTCGGATGCGGAGGGAGTGGAACGGGTCGGAGACGAGCACGACGTGGCGGATGCCTTCGGGCCGGAGGAAGCGCGCCGCGGCGAGGAGCGATTCCCACGAGCTGTGGCTCGTCGACTCGCGTTGGATGGCTGAGTCGGGGACGCCCCGGGTGTGGAGGTAGTTCGCCCCGGCGCTGGATTCGGTG